>CAMLML010000105.1 GCA_946481095.1 uncultured Cellvibrio sp. | reverse complement strand
TGAACGTAATCGTCACCAGTGAAGTTTCACCTGCTGCAAGCGCAGTGTCAGACACTACCAGCGAAGCTGTTGGGCGAACTGAATCAATTGCATAGTTGTTTGAATCCGTTGTACCTGTACCCGCATTACCCGCTGCATCCGTCACTCCAGTGTTATCCAGAGTAATGACATTGGTGGAGTCTGTAATACTGGCTGTAGGAGTCAAAGTCGCTGTCCAGGTGATACCACCATCACCAGAACTCACTGCACTCAAAGTACCATTGGCAATACTCAGGTCGGCATTGGTAAATCCGGTTACCACTTCACTAAAGGTGATGGTAACTGTTGAGGTTTCACCTATCGCCAACGCAGCATCGGCTACCACAATTGATGCCGTTGGGCGTGCTGTGTCGATTGCATAATTGTTGGAATCCGTTGTGCCTGTACCTGTGTTGCCTCCGGCATCTGTGACGCCGGTGTTATCCAAAGTAATAACATTGGTCGCATCAGTCACACTGGCAGTCGGCGTTAAAGTCGCCGTCCAGGTAATGCCACCATCGCCGGAACTCACTGAACTTAATGTACCGTTGGCAACAGCCAAATCTGCATTGGTAAATCCGGTGACGGCTTCACTGAATGTGATGGTCACTGATGAAGTTTCACCGACAATCAAAGATGTATCTGCAACAACCAGTGATGCCGTTGGGCGCACTGTGTCTATCGCATAGTTATTCGAATCCGTTGTACCTGTACCCGCATTACCCGCTGCATCCGTCACTCCGGTATTGGCAAGCGTGATGATGTTGGTTGCATCCGTAATACTGGCTGTCGGGGTCAAAGTGGCTGTCCAGGTAATACCACCATCAGACGAACTCACCGAACTTAATGTGCCGTTGGCGATGGTCAAATCGGCATTGGTAAATCCAGTTACCGCTTCACTGAACGTAATCGTCACCAGTGAAGTTTCACCTGCTGCAAGCGCAGTGTCAGACACCACCAGCGAAGCTGTTGGGCGAACTGAATCAATTGCATAGTTGTTTGAGTCCGTTGTACCTGTACCCGCATTACCCGCGGCATCCGTCACTCCAGTGTTATCCAGAGTAATGACATTGGTGGAGTCTGTAATGCTGGCTGTAGGCGTCAAAGTTGCCGTCCAGGTAATGCCACCATCACCGGAACTCACTGCACTCAAAGTGCCATTAGCAACGCTCAGGTCGGCATTGGTAAAACCAGAAACTGCTTCACTGAAAGTGATAGTGACCAGGGAAGTTTCACCAATCGCCAGTGCAGTGTCGGTTACCACTATTGATGCGGTTGGACGTGCAGTATCAATCGCATAATTGTTGGAATCCGTTGTGCCCGTTCCTGTATTGCCTGCGGTATCTGCGACGCCGGTGTTATCCAGAGTGATGACATTGGTAGCATCGGTGATACTGGCGGTTGGAGTTAAGGTTGCTGTCCAGGTAACTCCACCATCACTGGAACTCACTGAACTGAGTGTGCCATTGGCGATGCTCAAATCGGCATTCGTAAATCCCGTCACGGCTTCACTGAAGGTGACGGTGACCAGTGAGGTTTCACCAATCACCAGTGCGTTATCAGCTACTACTATTGATGCAGTTGGACGTGCAGTATCAATCGTGTAATTGTTGGAATCCGTTGTGCCGGTGCCCGCATTGCCTGCCGCATCAGTTACACCGGTGTTGTCCAACGTGATGATATTGGTAGCGTCAGTGACACTTGCTGTGGGAGTTAAAGTTGCCGTCCAGGTAGTACCGCCATCCGATGAACTCACCGAACTTAACGTACCGTTCGCAATACTCAAATCGGCATTCGTAAATCCAGTGACGGCTTCACTGTAGGTAAATGTAACCAGTGATGTCTCGCCCGCCAGCAAACTGGTGTCCGAAACCACAATGGACGCTGTAGGACGCACGCTATCAATGGCGTAATTGTTAGAGTCAGTGCTGCCTGAACCAGCATTGCCAGCTGCATCAGTTACACCAGTATTATCCAAGGTGATCAGATTAGTGGTGTCGGTGATGCTCGCTGTTGGCGTAAAGGTCGCCGTCCAGGTAATGCCACCATCGCCGGAACTCACCGAACTTAAAGTGCCGTTATCAATAGTCAAATCAGCGTTGGTAAATCCAGTCACAGCCTCACTAAAAGTAATAGTGACTAGTGAAGTTTCACCAATCGCCAGTGCGTTATCCGCAACGACTATTGATGCTGTGGGACGAACCGTATCAATTGCATAATTGTTGGAATCCGTTGTGCCCGTTCCCGCGTTTCCGGCAGCATCGCTCACACCTGTATTGGCAAGGGTGATGACATTGGTGGCATCAGTGATGCTCGCTGTCGGAGTAAAAGTCGCTGTCCATGTGGTGCCGCCGTCCGAGGAACTCACACTGCTTAATGTTCCATTCGCAATACTCAAATCAGCATTGGTAAACCCGGTGACAGCTTCGCTAAAAGTGATGGTGACTCCTGAGGTTTCACCCACCGCCAAAGCCGTGTCAGCCACCACAAGTGATGCTGTTGGCCGCGCAGTATCAATCGCGTAATTGTTTGAATCGGTTGTGCCTGTGCCCGAATTGCCGGCTGTGTCTGTCACGCCGGTGTTATCCAATGTAATCAGGTTGGAGGCATCGGTGATGCTGGCCGTAGGGGTGAAAGTTGCTGTCCAGGTAGTACCGCCATCTGATGAGCTCACAGAACTTAAAGTGCCATTGGCGATGGACAAGTCTGCGTTGGTAAAGCCTGTGACGGCTTCATTGAAAGTGATTGTTACCAGAGATGTCTCGCCTGCTGCCAGAGCAGTATCTGAAACGACCAAGCTTGCCGTTGGGCGAAGCGTATCAATCGTAAAATTGCCGGAGTTGGTGGAACCAACACCAGGAGTACCGGAGCTGCTTACACCGGTCATATCAACAACAATAAGGTTGGTGGCATCCTCCACACTGGCGTTGGGCGTATAGGTTGATGTCCAGGTAGTACCACCATCTCCTGAGCTAACTGCGCTCATTGTCCCGTTGGGAATAGTCAGGTCAGCGTTGGTGAAACCCGTAACAGCAGCAGAAAATGTGAAAGTGACGGTGGAAGTTTCCCCTACTCTGAGAGCCGAATCTGATAGGCCGATACTGACTGTGGGGGCATCAACATAAGCTGTGTTGAGCGAGCCTCCATTGTAAATATTGTCCTGAGCCCCGGGGACCGATCCTGATACACCGTCCTGACCCTCTAGACCTCCCGAGCCACTGACACCATCGTTTCCTGTCATTGCCGAAAAGTTGGCAGCTGTAATGTTGAGTGTTCCTGCGTTCCAGATGCCCCCCACACCACGCCCACCAGCGCCTCCGTCGAAGTCAGTGTAAGCATAAGCGCCAACACCACTACCGCCACCGCCACCGCCACCAGCCCCTAAGTTATTGGTGACAGTAGATGTCCCCACCACAAAAATTGTGCCTGTAGCAGCGTTATATATTCCGCCCGACGCTGAACCACCTGCACGGCCCGTCGCATCCCAGCCAGAACCACCACCACCGCCGCCAATCGACAGCGCGCCGCTAGTGGCAGTTGCTCCTGCTCCACCATTGGAATAGTCGGAACTACCTATACCTCCGGCACCGCCCG
The DNA here is from genome assembly GCA_946481095.1 of uncultured Cellvibrio sp. The sequence continues at coordinate 9,387 of CAMLML010000105.1, read as the reverse complement.
TAGAGGTAGCGCCTCTCCCAGCCATATTGGTTGCATTGAATGCCCCCCCTCTGCCTCCCGCGCCACTGCTGCCCGCAACACCGGCGTAAAATCCAGTACCAGGGCCAGCAGATCCTCCTGCTGCACCAATACCTGTAGAACCGCCATTATGCAAAGGGCCACCGCCACCGCCAGCACCACCTACATAACCGCCACCAACACCGCCCCCGCCCCCGCCGCCTGATGCGCCGTTGGCAGTAACACTGGAATTTCTGATGGTGAGTGTCCCGGCATTATAGATGCCCCCACCCATAGCACTTGATCCGTCAGTTTCGGTGACCCCACCGTTGCCACCATTACCTGATACCGAACCATGGGTGATCACTAGCCCTTCAAGGGTGACGGTATTGCCGGAGCTGATCGAAAAAACGCGGCTGGTGTAATTGGCATCCAGGGTGACATCGGCCGTCCCGTTGTTGTCGAGATCGCCATCGATAATCAGGTTTTTGGCAATGCTCAGTTGACCGGACGATAGGGTAACTGTCATGCCTGCATTGAAAGTAATAGTGTCGCCACTGGTGGCAGAAGCGATGGCGTTACGCAAACTTCCTGCACCGGTGTCTGCATTTGTAGTGACTGTAACAGTGGCAAGGTCGTGGCCATAAGTTGCTTGTGCGGCGGCGGCTAATATTAGTGGGGTATTAATTTTCCCCCTGGAAATTTCCAACTCCCAATCACCACCGTTTTTTACATTCCCTGTTTTATTTGTCGATGCTGCTACATCCGCACCTGTTGCCAATGCCAATTGATTAACAAAATTTTGTCCTACTGCACCGGCACCAACATTACAACCGAACAACAAAATATCACCACCTGCACGCAGTGATTGCTTGATAATTTGTAATTCATTGGCGTAAGTATTGAGATTCTTACTGGAGATAAATCCATTACCCAATTGCAGTTGGCCTGCTTCACCATGAGAAATAATTTGAATGGATTGAATGTCACTCTGTTGTGAAACGGCGCGTGCAATTTGTTGCAACCCGTCTTCTTCCGAATTGAGATATATAACTTCAGTACCTTTAGCGATATTCATTAAAAGCTGATCTGCATCAGGTACCCGACTATCTACAAATACCAAAATCGAGTTTGATTTAGCTGCAATACTGGCAACACTAATTGATGCGTGCGTAGCAGGCATAAACCGCTGCTGTTGTGTTGGAGCAGCGTAAGCGCACTGAACCGCTGTCGCCAAGGCCGCACTGCACAACATACTGAGCGAATCACGCTTGGGGGCACAGCGATTGGAAGTTTGTATTGGGTTTGCCTTGGGGAGAATGATCCGTGACATGGTATTTCCTCGGTAATCGTTTAAGCGTTTCAATAAATTTTTACTTACAAATAATCGCGTTTTTTAAGCTACAGATAGTGAATTTTTTACGCGAATAACGTTAGCTTCACTGAAAGTATCTTCATTCCAAAAACTCAGATTGGTGTACTGATTAAATAAATCGGGAGGTAAAATAGTTTTACGGTGCTGGGCAGCCACTTTTGAGCGAACCCGATGCAAACCATCAAGCCCTAATGCCTGATCAAACTCTGGAGCATCGTATTGAACATTATTAAAATCGTGCTCATACCAAGGCTCGCCTATAAATTCATATACCAGCCGCATCACCTTTTCAGGTGCTTCAGCGAGCAAGTCATATTCAATTAATAATAATGATTTCGCATGCTGACCATAGTAGGCATCCTTCAATGCGGCCCAGGCAAAACCTACTAGCCGATTCCGCTGCGCTAAAGTCTCGACACGGCTATAAACTGTATTGCGCTCTATGTCATCGTTATAGAGTTTGGTATTTTCAAAAGGATTCGCACGATAAATTTTTTCGATGCTATCCATAATCCAAGCCACATTGCGTACGCAGGCAATCACTTTAGCTTGAGGATATAAATCCATTAATGCTGGTAATTTTGAACACCACATGCGATTGGTATCAAAAATAATGTTTTTATCTTTTTCGTCGGCATAATAACTTTCAAAAAGCCCTTTTAGTAAACGCCTTCGTTGGGCTTGGGTAATCATGGGGCCGTATTCGCTGCCCGCACTGAATTGATTCAACAGACCACCAAACAAACCACCGACCGGGCTGGTCATACCAGCGTAAAAACGTGGGTTCTGCCTCAACAGCGCCGCCAGCAAAGTGGAACCCGAACGCGGCAAGCCGGAGATAAAATGAAATTTTTGTGTATCAGGCAAGATAATTTCTCACTAATAAAAATAAATTGTTCAGTATGGCTTTTAAAATAGCGCGTCCGTGCGCCTCACGAGATATTCTCAAACCTAATTGCGTGACGGAAAAATCCCCTCTGTTGCAATGATAAAGTTGGTTCCCAGAAATGGATTGCGTAAACCAATCGGCTGACTACCACCTGCGGACTGTACGGTCACATTGACGTTCACGGCTGTATTGATTACTTCAGGATTGGCCAAGGTTACAGGGCTGGTGCCCAGTTGATCAGACCAGATAGTTGCACTACCTGGACCGCCACCCGATGCAGACAGGATATTATTGGTTGCCGAAGGTGTTGCCGATGGATTCGAACTGGTACCTGCCACTTGTAAAGTGCCTGTGCTTGTGGCCGTTGCAGTTGTTGTAGCCACATGGTTGTGAATTGGCATTTGCGATATGTTCAGGGTTGTACTTTCAATACCCGATTTTTCACCCTGCACAATAGTCGTTAACCCAGGACCATTACCCATACCTACCGGGCTACGACTGCGATAATCGGGTAATGCAAAGGTCGTTATCCCATCACCACCAAAGGTAGTACCCAATAACGAAAATAAAGCAGAGTTTTGCGCAATCGGCATTAATTGGCCAGCACAGAGTGCCCAACCACGAGGGGGAAAATTAAAACCAACCATGCGGATTTCACCAAGAAACGGTTCAGACATACTTCTTCTCCTTAATCAATTTAAATTAATTTTTAGTCAGTAAAGCAGGGAAAAATGACAAGGAATTGATTAATTAAATTTTTCAAAAAAAATCGCTTGTTGAAAAAAGCAAGTCGTCAAAAACAACCGCCTGATAAATTCTCATAACCTTGACCATTAGAACTTTAGGTCACAATTAAAAAAACGCTACAAAAATGTTGGGGATGAATGGTTTATGTGTAAACAGGTAACCAAATCGCTCAGCTGTCCAAATCACACTGCAGTCCAAATCACACTGCAGTCCAAATCATAGTGTCGTGAGTATCGGAGGATTCGGTAATTTTAAATCCAAGCGCAAGATAGAGTTTTTTCGCTCTGATATTCTGTTGATCAACGGCGAGCTTCAATTGTGTTTTTCGTTTTTTAGTCAATAACTGAATAGCGGATAATATTGTAGTGCCATAACCTTTATTTCTTACTTTTTGCGCCAACACCATATCCACAATATGCAGCTCATGTTTTGATTGATTCAAAGTAATTTTACCAATCGGCTCGTCGTTAAATTCAACAACAAAATTAACGGCATTCGGGAAACGTTGGGCGTAGGAAGATTGCTGTAACACAAATTGTTGCTTCAGCAATAAATCGACTTGTGGCTTTGGTATAGGCATCAAATAAAGATATTCACGTGTAGAACAAAATAATGCCTCGCTAAACGCCTGATCTTCCGAGCTTGCAACACGCAAGGTAAATTCATCCGGCAAAAGAATACTATCCAATAAATCACTCGACATACGAAGCTTCCTTAAATTTAGCCACCACAGCCGAAAACTGATTATAAACAGCCGGTAATTCTTTATTAATCGATTCCATTTCCTGATGATTAAATACCTGCATACCTCCAACCGGCTGAAACACTTTCCCTGGTATTTTTGAATGAAAGTTCATACGCTCTTGCATTTTTATCAATCCAGATGAGCTTATCGTCAGATTAAAATGAGTTGCAATATCCGTTATGGCTCCGGCATCCAATATTGAGTAATCAACAACCCTGACATCGGGTGATAAATATTGTTTTCGCATTTCAGATAATAAATCCCGCAGTACCTGAATACGAAACTCCAGTAATGAAGCCTTGTCGCCTGACAGCGAGAACACCGGATGAAAAGCAGACATGATTATATCTCCGGACATATGCCTTCCAACTGAACGCTGATGTGACGCCAAAATTTCCACTGGATTACGCAGTAAAAATACGGACGGAACATCGGGATAAATAGTACGAATCAGATCCCAACGAAAAATGTCCCAGGCATTCCATTTAATAATCACGTTTTGTCTATCAGGAAAAATGCTGGCCTGTAAATTAATGAATTGCTGCAAATAATACTGCTGCTGTTTTGGCGTTAAGCTGTTGTCCAATAAAATTTCGGTTAACACCGGCGATTCAGAGAATACACAAGTTGAATCCAGCTCGGATAAACAACCGGAAACCAGCGTCGAACCGCAACGGGAAAGATGATAAATAAAACCGGCCGGTTCTATAGCAGCCCGCGATAGGCTTTGCTCATTCAATGAAAATAATGATGTTCGTGGCTGAATAATGTGGTTCAACAAAATGCCTTGCCGGTAACGGGAAATAGTTTCATCCTGAAAAGGTTCAGTTGCATGCCCATCAGCAAGGCACCAATAAACACTGCGCGATTTTGCATGATAGGCATAAGGCAACCAATGCCCAGCTAATTTTACGGATCCATCATCAATAATGTTTTGATTGAATCGATTCAATTCAGCAAGCAGTTGTTGATTATGAATTGCGGGTACGCCCCACAAAGATTTGATTATGTCCAACAAACCGGTTACGGAAGTTGCTTGCTTGCACCGGGTTAATTGCGCAGGCGAGCTGATTAATTCGCAATAAGCAGAAAAAAGTGCTTTCACATAACACCCGCTTTAATTTTATCGATTAACCAGTCATTCACCACACAATCAATCACCAGATTAATTCTATCTTCATCGCCATGATTATAAACTTCGTGTATCTGGTCGGCATTGAAATACCATAATTCACCAGCGCACATAGGAATTTTTTTCTGATCCACAATAAAACTGACTGCATCACTGGTATAAATGGGAAGATGCAAGCGTGCTTCGCCAGACTCCATATTCAATCCATGATCGCGATGCGGTTTTATTTCAGCACCAGCATGCAAACGCATCAATCGTGCGGATTTAATCGGGCACTGCAGCTGATTCAAAATAGATTGCAATGCGGGACAGGAATCCAATACAGGCAAGTTTTGCCAATCATTCCCCGCTGCAATTGCAAAACTTTGCAATATTGTATGAGCATGAAGATATTGCTGCTGACAACGCAAAGGTAAAACATCCCAATCCCCCAGATAATCCTTGTTATTAACGTGATCGACCCAATCAGGTTGCAAGACCAACAACCGTCTAACTTCTGCCTGCAATTGCTCAAGGGAAACCAGGCAATCAACACGGGCAAATGAAATCGTTGTTTGCTCTGTAAGAGTAGAAAAATTATGCAAAGCTCATCTCCTGTTTAGCTTATTCAGTTCCAATAACGGCATGAGTATAGCAATGTCTTAAAAAAGCAAATTGGGTTACACTCGTTTTGTAATCAAAATTACTGCGAATGAATAATGCAAAAATTCAATTTTTTTATCCCCCGTGTGCTGTGGTTAACCGGCTTGAGCGGCGCCGGAAAATCAACAACCGCCAATATTCTCAAAACAGAATTTGATCAAATGGGAATTATGAACTATTTATTGGATGGCGATATTTTGCGCCAGGGTTTATGTAATGACCTGGGTTTTTCAGAAGCAGACCGTTATGAAAACTGTCGGCGTATGGCAGAAGTGGCCAAACTGTTTGTCAACGAAGGTTATATGGTCATTTGCGCCAGCATTTCACCCTACAGAAATATGCGTCAAATGATTCGCAAACGGTTTTCTGACAGTCAGTTTATTGAAGTATTTATTGATGCACCTTTATCTGTTTGCGAAGCACGCGACCCAAAGGGTCTTTACAAAAAAGCTCGTGCAGGCAGCATTACATTATTTACCGGTATAGATTCAGAATACGAAGCACCGGCGAATCCGGAAATACATTTGCGTACAGATTTGGAAACACCGGAAATGTGCGCACAAAAAATTATTGAATTTTTACAATCGGTATCATAGAAAATTCACGTCATTCCTGCGACGGCAGGAATCCATAGAGCAAAAAGCTGGATCCCTGCCTTCGCAGGGATGACGGGAATAATAATAGCGGAGATAAGATTAAATGCGTGTTGTAATATTGCCGGATGCCGATGCTGTTGCCAAAAATGGTGCCGATATTTTCATCCAACAAATCCAGCAAAAACCGAATTCGGTTTTGGGATTGGCAACAGGCTCAACTCCACTTGCTTTGTATCAACAATTAATCGCAGCCTGCCAACAGAAAAAAATATCGTTTAAAAATATCAGCAGTTTTAATCTGGATGAATATCTGGGAATCGCGCCAGCACATCCACAAAGTTACCATTCTTTCATGAATCTGAATTTTTTTAACCATATTGATATTGATAAAGCCGCTACCCATATTCCTCAGGGGGACGCAATTGATCCTTTTATTGCATGTGAAGAATATGAAAATAAAATCAGGGAAAAAGGCGGTATCGATATTCAATTACTGGGTATTGGTCGTAACGGCCATATAGGTTTTAACGAACCCTCTTCTTCACTGATGTCACGCACAAGAATTAAAACCTTAACCCGAGCCACTATTGACGATAACGCACGTTTTTTTGCTCCTGATGAATTTCAACCTCACCTGGCAATCACAATGGGTATTGGAACAATATTGGATGCAAAAAAAATTATTTTACTGGCAACCGGAAAATCAAAAGCTGCTGCAATCAAGGCATGTGTCGAAGGCCCATTAAGTGCCGCCTGCCCCGCATCTGCATTGCAACTTCATCCGCAGGTTATTTTAATTCTGGATGAAGATGCCGCATCGGAATTGAGCGATGTGGAATTTTATCGGCATATTGAAAGGGAGAATTTGAAATTGAGGGAGAGGCAATCGCCCTCACCCTAACCCTCTCCCAAAGGGAGAGGGGACTAAATCACTTCGTATTAAGCAGGGAGTAACAATCCCCTCTCCCTCCGGGAGAGGGCTAGGGTGAGGGCAAAAAGGTGTTTTCAAATCACAAAATCAACATCAACAAAAACGGCAAACTGACAAAAGAAACCAAGGTAGATACAACCACCATAGCAGCAACTTCATCGGCATTGCGATTAAAACGCACTGCAATCATGTAATTAAATACCGCGACCGGCATAGCACTTTGCAACAGCACAACATTACGCTCCACACCTTGCAAATTGAGCAGCAAACAAATTGCCCACCCTACAGCCAAGCCGCCAAAAATTCGCAGACAGCTCACAAAAAAACTTCGTTTCCAGGTTCTGATTTTTAATTTCGCCAGCGAAACACCCAACGCAATTGTCATCAGCGGAATCGCAATACCACCGAGTAAATCCAATGTATTTCCCAACCAACGCGGCAATTGTGTATCAGTCACCAATACCACTACTGAAATCAACATGGAATAAATAACCGGTTGCTGCAGCATGGTTTTAAAACGTTCACGATTGGTTTGCCCGCGGTCTGCCACTATCCACAAACCGAAAGTAAAAGTGGCAATCATCATTACCATAAATGAACCCAATGCCAACGCCAAACCCAATTGTCCATAAGCAAATAAACAAAGCGGCAAACCCATGTTGCCATTATTGGGTAAAACAACAGAGGGTAGATAAGTTGGAATATCCCAACGCAAATAGCGGAAAATTAAAAACGCGATGACACCTATAGAAAATAAAATCAACGCCGTTGCAATAGCGACCTGCCCCATCACTTGCGGATCAACATCAACTTTAGCCATAGTGCCTAAAATCAAACAAGGTGATCCAATATTCATCACCAGTTTGGAAACAAAATCTGCAGGATATTCCTCGCCGGATTTGCCCCAGATATAACCCGCAAGAGTTGAAATAAAAATCGGCGCAAGAATTGCAAATAATTCAGAGATCATGTTGCCCTCACCCTAGCCCTCTCCCGGAGGGAGAGGGAACTTCACGCACACTGATTGAGAGCAAACTAAAAAAATATTCATGTAACTATTAAATCCGCTAAACGGGGAGTTTATTCCCTCTCCCTCTGGGAGAGGGCCAGGGTGAGGGCCTATTTTGAACGCAACGAGTTATACCAATTTACATCGCGTGAATATTTATCCACTTGATCAGCAACATCCAGCACTAATGCAAACAATGCCATACGCACCAACACACCATTATCAGTCTGACGAAAAATGGCGAGATTGGGATTTGCATTTAAATCATTGTCCAATTCATTGGCTTCAGGGCGGGAATCTCGCGGCAATGGATGCATAATGACGGTATTGGGTTCACAAAATTCAGTGTAAATAGATTGATTCAAACGAAAACGGCCGCGATATAAATCCGCTTCTTCTTTTGATGCAAAACGTTCTTCCTGAATACGGGTTGAGTAAGCAATATCAACATGCGAGATAGACGATGTTAATTGGTCTGTTACTGTGACCTGATGTCCCGCTGTGCGCAAAGCATCGACAATATATTCCGGCATCTCCAATTCTTTTGGTGAGACCAGTGTGAGTTGAATATTGTCGAACACACATAACAATTTACAAAGTGAATGCACCGTACGCCCGTGCTTCAAATCGCCAATCATCGCAATACGCAAACCATCAATACCGCGACCTTGCGAATGCAATTCTTTACGAATCGTATATAAATCCAATAAAGCTTGTGTGGGATGTTCATTGGCACCATCACCACCATTGATCACCGGTACACGACTGCCTTCAGCAAATTCCGCCACGCTACCGGATTGTGGATGACGCATACAAATTACATCACTGTAACCGGATAAAACACGCGCTGTATCAAACAGCGATTCGCCTTTGGTAATGGATGTTGATTCAAAACCCGTTGTCTCGCGAACATTGCCGCCGAGCAAATTAAATGCAGAACCAAAACTCACTCGCGTTCGCGTACTGGGTTCGAAAAACATATTGCCGAGAATTGCCCCTTCCAACACACGCGTGACTTTATGACGAAGCGCGTAAGGTTCCATTGAATCCGCAACCGCAAAAATGCGTTGGATATCGCCGCGATCAAACTGTTGGATGGAAAGAATATGAGCGCCGGTAAAATTCACTGTGATGTCCTTAGCGGGATGACCGCTGATGGGCTAAAGAGGGGATTTGAAATTGGGGTCATTCTAGCAAAGTGAGGGCCCCTCACCCTAGCCCTCTCCCAAAAGGAGAGGGAACTATTCCCCACTTTGAAAAAGGGGGGTTAGGGGGGATTTAAAATCTCAGAAAAATTTGACCATCTTAAATCCCTCCCCCGCCT
>CAMLML010000104.1 GCA_946481095.1 uncultured Cellvibrio sp. | reverse complement strand
ATAGAGATCTTACCATTCAACAAATCACTATCGGATTATTTGCGGGTGATCTGCCGTCCAATTTCAACAGGGCCATGGATAACACAGTCTGCCGCTATGAAACTATGATCGCCCAACACAATGGGACGCCCGGGTTCGGCAAAGAGTTTCGCCTCAGGTGCAATAAAACAATCTTTACCGAAAATGACAGTTTCCATTTTGCACAAATAATTCTGGATTTCCATTTGCCACGCTTGAGCCCATTCTTTATGTTCAGGCTTCAGACTGTGATACAGCCATGGCATATAAGAAAGACGTTTTTTATGCTGCTCGCGATAATCCGTGAGTTGAAGATTATTGTCAGTCATAAATATCCTCTGATTGAAAGCGCGATTATACTGTCGTCCGACTTAATTGCTACTGGCAGGCTGATAAATCAGTATTAAAACTATGTTCGACTTATTGAAAAAACATTTTGCGGCCCGCTCGTATTATACGCAGCTATGGATTTTATTCTGGCAGGTGATTGCTCCATGAAATTAACATGGTCGCAACTCTATATTATTGCCTGTTTGTGTTGCCTGGCTTTCGCAGGCTATTGGGGATATCAGCAGCTTCTGCTTAAGAATTTATTGGAGCAGGATTTATCCAAAAAACAGCAGGCTTATCGTCTGATTCAAAAACAGTGCTGGTTTACTGTTGATTGGCAAAAAACCGTTAAATGTTTTCATTTAAAAACAGCGCAATCAACAGGTGAGTTTTATTTGCCGGTAGTTATTATAAAAGATGAATCAACTGATCATCAGCTTGATCCCGTCGTTTATTTGCAAGGTGGTCCCGGTCTTGGCGCTGCATTGGATCAGGAGGGGATAGATAAATGGATGAACTGGTTAATTGTTGCCAGGCTTAACCGGGATTTGATTTTAATGGATCATCGTGGCACAGGGTTGAGCTTGCCTAAATTAAATTGTTCAGACAATGGGCAGCAAGCAAAATTATGGAAAGAAAATATTGCATTGGTTGATGAGTTGAAAATTAATAATCAATCTATGCTCAATTGTTTTGATTCATTACAAAAACACAATATTGCATTGTCGGTAAATAATTTTAGTACGCAAAATTCCGCTCGTGATCTGGTTAATTTAATGCAGCAATTAAATTATCAGCAGTGGAATATTTTAGGTGTTTCCTATGGTACACGTTTGGCATTGGAACTGGAGCATCAATTAAAAACTTTACCTGCATCAGGATTAAAAGCAATGGTATTGGATTCTCTTTATCCTGCAGGTTATGGCGGTGTACAAACTTGGCCACAAGTATTGGATTCTGCTATGTCCGGATTTTTTGAAGGTTGTATGCAACAAATAGATTGTAAACGGCTTATAAAAAATTCCGATCAATTAAAAGAAGAATTGGTAGCCGCCTTACAAAAATTAAAATTCAATCCTGTTGCTATGACCATAAAGCGTTGGGATGGTGAGGCGCCAATTTATTTTCTCCTTAACGATCATCGTTTTGTTTCAGCAATTTTTGCGGCTATTTATGACACAAGGGATTGGCCGGATATAGTCAGTGCTATTAATGCGGTGAATAGGCAAACGGGGTTGGCACAAGAAGAGCGCCTGAAAAAATTAATTGAGCCTTATCTGAACCGAAATTTAAACAGCCAATTTAATAGCCTCGCCTTCACAGCAGTCGATTGTGCGGATAATGCTATGGGATCTGAACAGGTTTATTTGCAATCATTAATCGATTTTCCGCTGATGGCGGAATATACAAAAGATCAATGGCAATACCAATTGTGTCATCAGTTACCCTCGCAACACTATTTACAATCACATACACCAACGGTTCCAACACTCATTCTGTCTGGAAAAAATGATCCGGTCACGCCATCAATCTGGGCGATTACCATGCATAAAAAATGGAAAAACTCACAGCTGATTTTGCGCGAGAATCTGGCGCATTCAGTGTTATCAACGGATATTTGTTTGTTGGAAAATTTGCACCGGTTTTTTGATGAGCCGGAGAAGGAGTTCAGTTATTGCCAGATATTGTGAAAGCAATAAGCGTTGAGCGGGTTGGGGGTGGGTATTGCCCACCCTGAATTACTCGTATTTGCAGAGGTAAGAGGTTTCAACCGGGGCACTGACTTTGAAGCGTTGGTTGGCTTCTACTATGAAGGTTTCGCCAGCTTTGAATGTTTTGGATTGGGTATCGCCCGGTAAAACTACAGTCAGGCTGCCACTGACGACAGTCATATATTCGCGCTGGGCAGTACCGAATTCATAGTCGCCTTTAGCCATAACACCGATCGTAGCGGGCAGGGTTTCGGTTTGGAAGGCAATGGATTTAACAGCGCCATTGAAATATTCGTTGACTTTAAACATGGTGTTAACTCCTGAAGTAATGAGCTGACAGAAACGTCAGGCATAAAAAAAGCTGCATACCTGATTTAAAAGAGAGTATGCAGCCTTTTATATTTGGCTCCGCCTGCTGGGATCGAACCAGCGACACACGGATTAACAGTCCGTTGCTCTACCGACTGAGCTAAGGCGGATTCACGACTTCCTGTTCGGAAGTGGTGCGCATCATATAGAGGCAAAAAGGCTCGGTCAACCCTTTTTAACCTCATTCTGGATATAAAACCCGGGATAATCATGGGCTTGTTCAATAATTCCCCAGACTGGTTTTTGCTTGTGCAAAATGGATTATTTTTGCAAGCTAATTAATTTAAAACCGGCTTCCTTGTGCAGAGTTTTTATCTGCGAAAAATAAGCGCTGGCTTTGGTTTCCAGCGGTACAAATTGATTGATTACAAAAAACGCTATGCCTTTTTTGGATAAAAGTCGTTTGGTTTCGCGTACAAATTTTTCGGTGAGATCAGCATCCGGATTAAATCCTTGATGGAAAGGCGGATTACATAAAATCAAATCGAAGGTTTCGTTGATGTTAGCTGCACAATTATCGGCAATCACTTTTCCATTTAAACCTGAAAGCTCGCGATTTTTATCTGCGGCCATAATTGCAGCAGCGTTATTGTCGGTCATTGTCCATGAGTTGATGGACTGACAATTCACATGTTTTGCTGCTGCCAGTGTAATAAAGCCATAACCACAACCCAGATCCAGGCAATTTTGTGGTTCTATTTCTGCCAGTGGCAATTTATGCAAGTGATTGACTAACAGTTCACTGCCAAGATCAATTTTATTCCAGCCAAATAATCCTGGTTTGCTGAAAAACTCTTGTGAGTGATTGTCCATCATCAAACGCAAATGCATGTAGTCCTGATCATCCAGATGATTCGCTGTTGAATAAATATTATTTTTTGCGAGTTGAGCAGTATAAAGAGCGCCATTCTTTATCGCTTTTTGCGAGTCCCCCAGAACTGTTGCCAGTTTCTCAACATAGGTTTTAATGCCTTCATTTTTATATCCCGCCAGATAGATTTTTCCACCAGGTTTCAGGCATCGCCAGGTCTGATTAAATAAGTGGTGGACTAGTGATTTTTCTTTGGATATGCGATAAAAAACAGCATCCAGGCTGTTATCTGAAATTGTAGATAAATCAAAATCATTAAACGCAGCATTAAATCCTTTTTGCTTGGCTTCTTCAGCCACATCCCAACGATTACTGATTATGTTAATTTTTCGATCTGATTGATTAAACGCGATATTGTTTGCGAGATTTTCATCCATCAGCCAGAGTTGATTTTTACCTGTGTCTGATTCGAATACTTGTTGTTGAATCCATTGGCTTGCCAGATCAATCATTGAATATTCCTTGAATTTCGGTGGGTGTTAATGATCGGTATTGTCCAGGCTCCAAAGTTGAGTCCAGCATTAAATTGCCAATTTTTTCCCGGTGTAGTGAAATCACTTTATTGCCGACTGCTGCAAACATGCGTTTTACCTGGTGATATTTTCCTTCGGAAATAGTTAGTCTGGCCTGGTTTGAACTTAACATTTTCAAATCGGCAGGTGCAGTTAATTTTTTTTCACCATCCAATAAAACACCCTGCGCAAATAGCATTGCTGTTTCATCTGATATGGGATCGGCGAGGGTAACCAGATAAGTTTTTTTGCAGTGTGAAACCGGCGCAGTTATTTGATGATTCCATTGACCATCATCAGTCATTAACACCAAGCCTGTAGTGTCTTTATCCAATCGCCCCACAATTTGTAAATCGCTCTTGCGAATGTCATCCAATAAATCAATTACGGTTGGGTTTTCGCTGTCATGGTTGGCGCAAACATAGCCTGCAGGTTTGTTTAACATTACATAACGGGCAGATTGAGCTGTAACTAATTCCTGATGAAGATAAATTTGATCAGTGTCAGAAATTTTTTGATCAGCTTTTACTTTGCTTTCACCATTCACACTGACATCGCCTGCACGAATAAATCGGTGAACTTGAGCGCGCGAGTAAGCTGTGTTGTTGCTGAGAAATTTATCGAGCCGCATTTGGATATCTCGTAGGGCGGGTCGAGACCCGCGGAATGTGGCACTCAATTTGAACAGGATAAATTTTCAATCTTGAAAACGCGGGTCTCTCGACCCATCCAATAATCAGGAAATTTTTTTCTCGCCGGAATCAACCGATTGATAAATCAAAGTATTAATTGTCATTGGACCCACACCACCAGGAACAGGTGTGTAGGCAGCAACGCGATTCACCAAAGGTGCCAGTTCGATATCACCAACACCACCGGGGTGATAACCGGCATCAACTACAACCGCGCCGTCTTTAATCCACTCGGCTTTGATAAATTCCGGTTTACCTACGGCACCCACAATTATGTCCGCTTGTTTAATTAATGCAGGTAAATTTTGGGTGCGTGAATGACAAATAGTTACTGTCGCATTTGCATTTAATAACATCATCGCCATAGGTTTGCCGAGAATAGGGCTGCGGCCGACAACCACAGCATGTTTGCCTGCGATTTCAATTTTATAAGCGTCCAACAAACGCATAATCCCTTTTGGTGTTGCACAACCATAAGCCTCTTCACCCATGCTCATGCGACCAAATCCCAGACAGGTCACACCATCCACATCTTTTTCAGCGCTGATGGCATCAAAACACAAACGCTCATCAATTTGATGTGGCACCGGGTGCTGCAACAAAATGCCATGTACATTGGGGTTGTTATTGAGTTCGTTAATTTTTGCGAGGAGTTGTTCTGTGGTTGTGTCTGAAGGTAATTCAACTTTTAATGACTCCATTCCAATACGTGTACAAGCATTGCCTTTCATTTTTACATAAGTCGCAGAAGCGGGATCATCACCGACAAGAATGGTTGCGAGAATGGGTGTTTGCCCATTGGTGCGTGTTTTTAATGCTGTAACACGTGTAGAAAGTTCTTGTTCTGTTTTAGCGGCAATTGCTTTGCCATCGAGAATTAATGCTGACATGACCGAATCTACCTGTTAAAAAATAAGGCGGCATTTTCACATAGCAATTTCGTATCGCCAACAAAAACAACAAGATATTCAAATGAAAATTGAAGAGAAAAATAGTGGGGTGGCTGACGGGGATCGAACCCGCGACAACAGGAATCACAATCCTGGGCTCTACCAACTGAGCTACAGCCACCATAGAAAGGTAAACAGTTTGATTTGGCGCGCCCGGCAGGATTCGAACCTGCGACCACCCGCTTAGAAGGCGGGTGCTCTATCCAGCTGAGCTACGGGCGCATTGCTGGAAATAAAACCTTGGCAGGTTCAAGAAAAGTGGTCGGAGTGGAGGGATTCGAACCCCCGACATTCTGCACCCAAAACAGACGCGCTACCGGGCTGCGCTACACTCCGAATAAAACACAGAAGATGTCCGCTGCGTTTTAAGTGGTGCGCATCATAGCCATGAGATTTTCAGTCGTCAACGAAAAAGACAGACAATTTTTCAAAGCAATCAGCCCATCTGGTTTTGAAAATCCAATATTCACAAATCTTGAACAAAGCCTGTACAAGCTTCTCGTGCGTCTTGTGTCATTCCATTGAGCTGTTCACAATAGGCGCCCATTTTCAAGAGGCATAAGTCTATGCAAGACAATCAGTTAGGTCAGCTAATGAAACAAGGGATGAGAAGACTGGCCTCGGGTGTTTGTGTGCTGTCTGCAAGATTGTCTGATGGCGAGGCTTTTGTGATGACAGTGTCTTCTGTGACTTCTGTTTCTGATAATCCTCCGTCCTTGCTGGTGTGTATTAATCGGCAAATACAACGTCACGAAGAATTACTGCTGGCAGGTTCCCGATTTGCAATCAACCTGTTGAATGTTGATCAAACGGAAATATCAAATTTATGTGCAGGTCGCTATGAAGATAGGGACAGGCTAAGTCTGGGCAAATGGCATGAAGATGATAACGGGTTGTTATTGACTGACTCTCAAGCCAGTTTTTGTTGCCGGACTGACAAGGTGGTCAGTTATGGAACCCACGAAATATTGTTGGGCCGAATTGAGCAGGTGAAAATCCATAATTCCGGGGTGAACCCACTGATTTACTCTAACGGTTCTTACGGCAGATTTCAGGCGCTTGAATAATGCACTGATCCAGAGCAACTCTATTTTTGTTATATGAAATATTTCGATTTGATTTAAGACAAAATGGTTACTCCAGCTGAATTCGTGGAACATCTTGATCTTTTTTATGCACATCTTTGGATCAGAACGGCTAAACCCTTGAAATTTGGCCCTTGTTTCATAATTTTGTAGTAAAGATGCTTGTTAAAATACATAACTGATTGAATTATAAGTAAATTTTTATTGTGATTAAAAATTAATCAATTTAACTTGAGGGTAGAATTTTAGCGGCTTTGAGGCATTTTCCCCAAAAGTATCCACCAAGTTATCCACAGATTTTGTGGACAAAAGTTTGATTACATTATTTGTGCAAAAAAGTTACAACATGGGTAAATATTGAATTTTTTGACGTAACACTAGACATATTTTTTCTTCAGCTAACGGATTTTTTTCTATGAATCAAGCCTTAAAAATTGCTGTTTTGGGTGGTGGGAGTTTTGGAACTGCAATCGCCAATATTTTGGCGGCAAACGGACATGAAACAACTCTGTGGATGCGCTCCGTGGAACAAGCAAACAAATGTCGTCAGGAAAGACAAAACAGTCGTTACCTTCCAGGTTTTAATTTGGATTCGCGATTGTTGTTCAGTGCTGATTTGCAAGCATCTGTAAAAAATGCCGAACTCATTTTTATTTCCATCCCCAGTAATTCATTTCGCCAAATTGCACAGGATTTGATTGGAAAGGTTGCAAAAGGTGTTGGCATTATTTCAACCGCGAAAGGAATTGAGCCGGAAAGTTTTACGTTAATGAGTGAAATATTGAAACAGGAATTACCGGATAATCCGCGAGGCGTTTTAAGTGGGCCTAATTTCGCAAAAGAAATCGTTCAGTACCAGCAAACAGGAACAGTGATTGCCAGTACTGATAGCAATCTTGTGCAATTGGTTCAGCGGGTTTTAAGTTCATCAACATTTCGTGTTTACGCCAACCATGATCCTTACGGTGTTGAATTGGGCGGATCGTTAAAAAATATTTATGCGATTGTATGTGGAATGGCGGCGGCTCTGGGAGCAGGGCACAATACACAAGCTATGCTATTAACCAGAAGCCTTGCAGAGATGGGACGATTTGCACAGAAAATGGGTTCGGATCCTATGACATTTTTAGGATTGGCGGGTGTGGGCGATTTGATTTTAACTTGCACATCGGATTTAAGTCGCAATTACAGGGTTGGTTTTGCATTGGGGCAAGGTAAAAAACTGGATGAGATAGTTCAACAATTAGGACAGGTTGCTGAGGGCGTGAACACATTGAAACAGGTAAAACAAAAAGCTGAAGAGTTAAATGTCTATATGCCTTTAGTCTCAGGGTTGTATGCAATCTTGTTCGAGGGGCGTGCGATTCAGGATGTTGCATTAAAATTGATGACGGGTGAGCAAAATTACGATGTGGAGTTTTTGCAAAAATCGTGAAGATTTTTATCCTGCGCCATGGAGCCGCTGAATCGCTTCTTGTAAACGACAGTGCACGTCGATTAACAGAAAAGGGAGTTGCAGAGACCAGGCAAATTATTTCCGGTAATTTGCCTGTTTTATCATCAGTGCAAACTATTTATGTCAGTCCATTGGTGCGTGCACAACAAACAGCATCGATTGCCGGTCAATTATTAAACCTGTCATCAATAGTGACTATTGATAATTTGCAACCGGAAGCTGATCTGCCGTGTTTATTTTCTTTTTTGGAAACGTTGCCTTCAACAGACATATTATTGGTCAGCCATTTGCCGTTGGTTGGTGTGTTGGCCAATCGTTTGTGTGGATTCGCCCAAAACCGGATTCAATTCAATACCAGTTCGTTGGTAGGAATTGATTGTGATTTTCCGGCGGAGGGAATGGGAAATCTATTTTTGGAAAGGCATTTAACCCGCTAACCTTCGAAAACTACAATAATTGTTCAACTTCCTGTTTGTTTAAAAATTCTTGCGGTAAACCCAATCGATAAGCATATATCACATGAAATGCCAAAACGTTTTGTACATATTGGCGTGTTTCGTTGAATGGAATTATTTCAACCCAGATATCGAAAGGGAGTGTTCCATTCGATTGCTTTAACCATTGCCTGACACGTCCCGGTCCGGCATTGTATGCTGCGGTTGCCAGCAAGCGATTACCATCAAAACTTTTGAGTAAATCTTTCAGATAGCGACTCCCAAGGGGAATATTTTTGTTGGCTTTTACCAGATCCGTTTTTTGATATTTGATTTTATACTGTTTGGCAACCTGTTGTGCTGTTGAAGGTAATAGTTGCATTAGTCCATAAGCATTGGCAGGTGATTTGATATCTTCGGTAAAAACACTTTCCTGTCGAATCACGGAATATATTAACAGCTTGTCTACCTGGGTTTGGTTTGCCGCTTCGTCAATCAGTGTTTCAAATTGGATTGGAAATCGCAGTGTAAGATCATCATAAAATTGTGCAGTGGCAAGCGTTTGGATTGCCAATAAATGATTACCCCATTTTCCGGCGAGATGAGCCGCATGAATCATTTCTTCAATGGGAAGATTTTTTACGGTGAAAAACCATTCCTGATTGGCTGCATTTTTATTGCCGGTCAAATAAAACTCTCTGGCGCGCAAAAATCCCGGTTTTGACTCTATGCTGGCCCATTGCAATTGATCCATCTTTATTGAATGATCAGCAAGGCCAAAAGCGGTTTGTAACTTCATTGCAGAAATAAAACCATAGAAGCTTCTGTTGGCGCTGAGTGCAGCGAAAATGTTGGTGCTGGTTTCACCCATATAATCGTGAATTTCCAGTGCTGTCATAGTTCGCGCCATCCAATAACGCCAACGATCCAGTTTTTTCATTTCATCAGGGTAGCGTTGTAACCAGGCATTGACTCTTTCCCAATCTTGTTTGGAGAGTGCGTCTCGTAGCAAATTATCCAGCAAGGCTACATCATCTACATCACCATGCGCAGATACCAAACGGATAGCATCATCGATATGTTTTTGTTTGATCAGTTGATTGGCGATCAGTGTTACAACAGATTTTATTTGCTCTGCAGAAAAATGATGTCTGGTTGAATATTCCTGAAAATATTGCAGGGCTTTGGTGGCATTACTGGCGGCTAATGAGCGGACTCCTCTGAGTATCACATCTGACATACAGGGGTTATCGTGTTTAAAATGTGATTTGGTACTGAGTAGTTGTGGTCTGGAATTAATTTGTTGGTAAACGGCTGCGTAACTTTGTTCGGCAGAAGGTAATTCGCTGGATAAAAAATTAGCCAGAGTTTTGTTGCCTGCATCGACTGCTTTGGTAAATCTTTGCCAGACCAGTTCTTTTGTCATACTGCCATTTTTTTTCCATACAGCCACAACCCTGTCACAGGCATCTGGCAGTGATTTTTCCTGATTCCAAATTGATTCCACCTGATTGATAGCAGTTTCATCCGCTGTTTCCATACGTGCTTCGAGATACCAGCAAGTTAGTTCTGTATCGGCCAGGCGTGAATCGTAGTAATGAATATAATTTTCCCACTGTTTTTTGATGGCAAGCTGTCGTAACCATTGCTGGGTTAATTTTGAAGCCAGAAGAGAATTCGGGTAGGCGAATAAAAAGTTATCAACTCTTTCGCGTGGCAAGTTCGCTAATTGGGGTACCAGTGCTTTGTATTCCAGATAAGGCTTTAAAGGATAGTTACCGAGTTTACAAATGAGTCGTTGAAATTCGCTTGTTTGATTTTTAGACAAAGCTTTTTCGGCGGCAAGGTACCACGCCCTTTGTTGTTGTAATGGAGTCAGGCTTGTAGAGGATTTTTTTTCCGGGGTTTGGGCAGTTGCAAAAGCGGAATACAACAAAAGTACAATAACAAATACAACAAAACGCATGGGAACCTCAAAAGAACTTTAATGGTATATCATGCCGGCCAACACTATGGTGCAACAGTTTTGGGGCTTGGCGAGGATAGCAGCTGTTCTTTATCTCCACACGCTTTTTTTACAGAGCTGACCAACTGAAAATATTGTTAAACAATTGTTGATATTAAATCCAATACAGTAACTGCATTATGTCCCTGATTAAAATTGAAAAAGCACACTTGAGTTATGGCTTGCAAGTTCTTCTGGATGAGGTGGATTTAACCATCGAGAAAGGGCAGCGACTTTGTTTGATCGGCCATAATGGCGCAGGTAAATCCAGTTTGATGAAAATTATTTCAGGTGACGTGGATTTGGACAAAGGCGAGGTCATTCGTCAGTCAGGTATTGTGATTGCCAGGCTTGAACAGGATCTTCCGGAGCCTGATGATCAGCGTGTTTTTGATTCTGTTGCCAATGGATTTCCCGGCGTTGGTCAACTTTTGGCTGATTATCATGCACTCGCGATGAATCCTGATTTAAGCGAGAGCGACTTGCAAAAAATGAATCGCATCCAGCAAGAAATAGAGCGTCAGGATGGTTGGGCGTTACAACAAAAAGTGGATGAGATTCTCTCGCGTCTGCAATTGCCCGCAGATAAATATATGCGTGAATTGTCCGGTGGCTGGCGACGCAGGGTAGCGCTTGCCAAAACACTGGTAAAAAATCCCGATGTATTATTGTTGGACGAACCCACCAACCATCTGGATATTGAAGCGATTGAGTGGTTGGAAAATCAATTGTTGGCATTTAATGGTGCAGTGATTTTTATCACACATGATCGTTCCCTGTTACAAAAATTGGCAACCCACATCGCAGAATTGGATCGTGGGCATTTACGTTATTGGGCAGGAGATTATCAGGGATTTTTGACTTATCGTGAACAGATGCTGACGGATGAAGCAAGACATAATGAGTTGTTTGATAAGCGCCTGGCGCAGGAAGAAGTTTGGATTCGACAAGGAATTAAAGCGCGTCGCACACGAAATGAAGGGCGTGTTCGTGCATTAAAAGCCTTGCGTGTTGAAAGATCGGCACGTCGTGAAGTTCAGGCAAAAGCCAGCTTTAATCTGGATGCAGGGGAGTCATCAGGAAAATTGGTTGCCGACTTGCATAATGTTTCGTTTGCACATGGCGAGAAACCTATTGTTGTTAATTTTACGACACGGATTATGCGCGGTGATCGAATAGGTTTGATTGGACCAAATGGTGCAGGTAAAAGTACATTACTGAAATTGATATTGGGCGATCTTGAAGCGCAATCCGGTAGTATCAAGCGCGGTACCAATTTACAAATTGCCTACTTTGATCAATTACGCGACCAATTAAATCTGGATGCCAATGCAGTCGATAATCTGGCTGAAGGTCGTGAATTTATCGAGATCAATGGTAAATCAAAACATATTTTTTCTTATTTAAGCGATTTTCTGTTCAGTGGTGAGCGTGCACGAACACCACTGCGCGCACTGTCCGGTGGTGAACGCAATCGTGTACTCCTGGCAAAATTATTCAGCAAGCCTGCCAATATATTGGTATTGGATGAGCCAACCAATGATCTTGATGTAGAAACCTTGGAATTATTGGAATGTATTCTGGGTGAATACACAGGTACATTGTTACTGGTTAGCCATGATCGTGAATTTTTAAATAATTGTGTGACCAGTGTGATTGCATTTGAAGGTCAGGGAAACTTGCAGGAATACGTTGGCGGATACGACGATTGGATCCGTCAGGGTGGGCGATGGGTCAAACCGGAAATCAGTTCATCTGTAGAAAAAGCAGGGACAAAAACAGAATCGGAAACAGCTGTCAAACCAATACCTGTATCAAAAACGCCAGTATCAAAACCGAAAAAACTCAGTTACAAACTGCAAAAAGAATTTGATGAGCTGCCACAAAAAATTGAAGAACTGGAACAACAGTTATCAAAACTTCAATCCGATATTGGTGATCAGAACTTTTATTCAAAACCACAAAAAGAAATTGATGCCCATCTTAACTTGTTGGCAAAAGTAGAAGCAGATCTGGAAGCCAGTTTTGAGCGTTGGGCCGAGTTGGAGTCTATGTAATCATTTAACCAACACTGCCAATACATCACATTGCGCGCCGTGCAATACGCTGTTGGATGTTGATCCTAATAAAAGCGCAAGACCTTTTCGTCCGTGACTGCCGACCAGAATCAAATCGCAATTTTCTGCTTTTGCCAGAAAGTGCATTTCGGCAGCTGTTTGGCCGATCAAAACATGTTCCTGATAGATCGGTATATCAATATTGGATGCCAGTTTTTTTAAAGATGCCAGCGCGTTGGATGTTTGTTGTTCCTGAATACTGCCAAGATCCAATGCCAAATCACCACCATAGGACAAGGCCAATGGTTCTATCACATGTACCAAACTGAGTTTCGCATTGCAGGTTTTGGCAAGTGATACGGCCTTTTCCAAAATTTTGGGGCAATCATCTGATAGATCCAAGCCAACTAATATGTGTGAATATGCCATGATAGTTTCCTTTGAATATGTTTTGATGTTGATGCCACTGTTAAGCATAGTGTGGATTTTTTTTGATTCAAACCGGAGTGTGCGATGACTTTTTTTTTAATATTGTTGGGAGTGTTTGCGTTCATTCTGGCTCCTATCATAGCGCTCAAGCCACGAGGCAAGCAAAGCAGGCTTGAAAAATTGCGTTTGCTGGCCAGAGAAAAAGGTGCACGTTATTCAATTCGTCGGTTACCACCGTTAAACACAGAATTGA
>CAMLML010000103.1 GCA_946481095.1 uncultured Cellvibrio sp. | reverse complement strand
CTAACGTTTTGGCCACAAGACGCTATGTACCTTGCATGGTTATTGGTGATATCGGCATTCTTGTTATTCACAGTGACGGGGTTGGTTGGGCGTGTCTGGTGCGGTTTTACTTGTCCGCAAACAGTGTGGACGCAAATGTTTATCTGGGCCGAACATGTCTGTGAAGGCGACAGAAATAAACGTATGAAATTGGATGCGCAACCCTGGGGATTGGAAAAGTTATGGCGTAAAGGCGCCAAACAATTTTTGTGGATCAGCATTTCGCTGGTGACTTCATTAACCTTTGTTGGTTATTTCACACCCATTCGTGAATTGGTTACCGGTTTTTTTACTTTCGACATGGAGTTTATGCCTTTTGTCTGGACAGGAATTTTTACTGCCATGACTTACATGAACGCCGGTTTTATGCGCGAACAATTTTGTAAATACATTTGTCCTTATGCGCGCTTCCAGGCGGTGATGTACGACAAGGATACATTGACTGTTTCCTATAATCCCCTGCGTGGCGAAAAACGCGGTCCACGTAAACCCAATGAAGATTACAAGGCAAAAGGCTTGGGCGATTGCACCGATTGCTCCTGGTGCGTACAGGTTTGTCCGGTAAATATCGATATTCGCGATGGGTTGCAAGCGGAATGTATTGATTGCGGTTTATGCGTTGATGCCTGTAATCAGGTGATGGATAAAATGGGTTATCCGCAGGGATTAATCAGTTTTACTACAGAAGATGCTATCCAAACCGGTAAGACCAAAGTATTTCGTCCGCGGTTGCTGGGTTACGGTTTGATGCTCTCGATTATGATGGGCTTGTTTGTTTATTCGATTGTGAATCGTGTACCGGTAGTGGTTGAGGCACAACGCGATCGCGGTGTGAAAATGTATCGTGAAGTTGAAAATCAAATTCAAAACGTTTACACAATCAAAATCAGCAATATGGACAGGAAAACCCATGTGTATGATTTGTTGGTAGAAGGTGAAGGTAATTTTTCAATTCAGGGCTATAAAAATTACGATGTATTGGAAGGTGAAATCCTGACTATGCCTGTGCGTGTCAGCATCAACAGGAATGAATTAAAACATCAAAAAAATACGATTCGGTTTATTGTGAAGGCGCGGGAAGACGCCAGTATTACAGCAATACATGAAACAACGTTTATCGGACCCTGATTATGTCAAATTTACCTGAACACCGGATTGATTCCGCTGAACATGAAGCGGTCGCTCCCTGGTACCGTCAGTTTTGGTTCTGGTTTGTTTTTGGGCCTTTGATTTTTATCATCATTATGTGTGGATTCACTGTCTCTATTGCGTTGAACAACGCTGACGATGTGGTGATTGATAATTATTACAAAGAAGGTCGAATGATTAATCAAACACTGGATCAAGACAAACGTGCCAGTGAGTTGGGATTAATTGCATTAGTGAAATTTGATCTGGATAAAAATAAAGTTAATTTGCGCTTTGATCACCCGCGTATGGATGGAAAATCGCATCCGGATATTTTGTTATTGAATATGGGGCATCCGGTAAAAGCGTCGTTTGATCAAATTATTGTGTTACATAAAAAAACAGCCAATCAGTATCAGGGCGAGTTAAAGTCACGTCCGGAATATAATTGGTATCTCACACTTTATGCTACTGATACGCTGGCGAACAGGAATGATGCCGAATGGACGCTGAGTGGCCAGATTCATTTTTCAGCTACCCGGGATGCCTGGCTGAAACCTCGTGTGCAATAGGTTGCCGCAGAATGCAGAGCTGCTATCACTGTGGGCTGCCTGTTCCTGCCTCCGCTAATTTTCCGGTGGTTATTGATGGACAGCCGCGTTCAATGTGTTGCCCCGGATGCCAGGCAGTGGCCATGGCAATTGTCGATGGCGGTTTGGAAAGTTTTTATCAATACCGTACGCAAACCAATCGCAAAATAGATCCATCGCTAACAGATTTTTCCATTTATGATTTACCTGAAGTTCAGTCTTCATTTGTTATTCCCTTCTCCTCTGAAACACGACAAGCCAGTTTATTATTGGAGGGCTTGAGTTGTGCTGCTTGCAGTTGGCTGATTGAGACTCATTTGAAAAAAAATCCGGCAGTAAAATCTATTTCCGTGAATGTGACTACACACAGGGCAAGCCTGGTATGGCAAGCGGATTATCCCTTGTCGATTTTATTAAAAGAGTTGGCAGAGATTGGTTATCAGGCTCGCCCGGCAACAGACGAGCAACAACAAGCGTTAATTAAAAAAGAAAATCGTCTGGCTTTATTTCGAATTGGTGTTGCCGGTTTCGGCAGTATGCAAGCCATGATGGTTGCTGTAGGCCTCTATGCCGGTGCTACCGGTTTTTGGATGGATTTTTTGCGTTGGTTGTCATTACTGGTCGCAACACCGGTTGTATTTTTTTCGGCGAAACCTTTTTTTCAAAATGCGTTCAGAAGTTTGCAACAAAAACATTTGATTATGGATGTGCCGGTTGCTTTGGCAATTGGTCTTGCTTATTTGGCGAGCGTGTTTGCAACAGTGACCGGAACCGGTGAAGTTTATTTTGAATCGGTTTCCATGTTTACCTTTTTTTTGTTATTGGGTCGCTATGTAGAATTACGGGCTAGACACAAAAATCGCTTGGCGTTTTCCAATCTCGCACAATTAATGCCACTCACTGCCTGTTGCATTCGTGATCAAAAAGAAGAAATGTTACCGGTTTCTGTATTAAAACCGGGTGATCAGGTATTGGTAAAATCCGGCGAGACATTTCCCTGTGACGGACGTGTGCTCGAAGGTAATAGTGCCGTAATTGAGTCACTGTTAACCGGTGAATCACAATCAGTAACCAAAACAATTGGTGATCCTGTGATTGCGGGCACATTGAATCATCACAGTCAGCTAAAAATTCAGGTGACAGCTGTTGGTGCGGACACACAATTATCGGCGATTGAAAAACTGGCTACGCGAGCCGCTGAGGATAAACCCAATCAATTGGTGATGGCCGATAAAATGGCTCGATTTTTTATTGCCAGATTATTAATTTTTTGTGTGTTGGTGATGGGTTTTTGGTTATGGTATCAACCCGAGCGCGCTTTCTGGATTACGCTTTCGGTGCTGGTTGTCACCTGTCCCTGTGCTTTATCACTATCAATTCCTGCTGCTTTATCTGCAGCTACAGCGAATTTGCGTAAGCAGGGTTTTTTGGTAACCCGTGGTCATGTTATTGAAACGCTCACCAAAATTAATCGGGTTATCCTTGATAAAACCGGTACTTTGACCAAGGGCGAATTTGTTGTGAATAAAGTTGAATTATGTGTAAGTGAGTTTCATCCTTTGGCCTCACGAGAAACGATTTTGTCCATAGCGGCAGCACTGGAACAAAATTCCAATCATCCATTGGCTACAGCATTTTCTTCCTGGTCGGGCAAATATATTGCTACTAATACACAGCAAATAACGGCTGAAGGTATAGAAGCAACAGTTGATATTGAAAGTGGAAAGCAACCGTTTGTACAAACGGATTCATTCAAATCCCCACAGAAGCATTTTCGATTGGGGCGCGCCGAATTTGCAAATATAACTGCTGATAAATTAGAACCACCGGATGCTGAACACACCTGGTTGTTATTATCGAATCAGCAGCACAATATTGCCTGGATAGGCTTGCAGGATCAGTTGCGACCTGATGCCAAACAATTAATACAGAGTTTATTGGAGCAGGATATAGCGGTTGAATTAATCAGCGGTGATCATACAGCGGCGGTGAGCCGGGTTGCCAATCAATTGGGTATTATGGAGTGGACTGCGGAAGCAAGGCCGGAAGACAAATTGTCGCAGTTGAAAAAACGTCAGGCAGATGGTGATAAAGTACTGATGCTGGGTGATGGTATTAATGATATTCCGGTGTTGTCCGGTGCAGATGTGTCAGTGGCTATGGCGGCTGCTTCCGATCTTGCACAAACCCGTGCCGATGCTTTGTTATTAAATAATCACTTGCACGTGATCATCAAGGCATTGGCAATTTCACGTGATGCACAAAAAATTATGAAACAAAATTTACGTTATTCCCTGATTTATAATTTATTGGCATTACCATTAGCCGCCGCCGGATGGGTAGCACCCTGGCTTGCCGCCATAGGTATGACACTGAGTTCCCTGATTGTTATTTTTAACGCTTTGCGATTAACCCGCTAAAATAGGTTTGTTGGTATTACCTTAAATGCAATATTTTGTTGCTGATAATTCGAGAAGGTTTTTTGTGGAAAGTCTTTATTTTTTAGTACCAGTAGCGTTAATTTTTATTGCCGTAGCAATAAAAGTATTATTTTGGGCTATTAATAATGGCCAGTATGACAATCTTGATACCGAAGCTCATCGAATATTGTTCGATGAAACAGCCAAAAAAAATTCTCTTTCCAATTCTGAACAAGAGCCTCAAAACAAGAATTCTTCCCTATGACGTTTGATTTCGCTTCGACCTTTGACATCACCACCATCACGGCTGCATTTTTATTGGGTTTATTAAGCAGCGCACATTGCATCGGTATGTGCGGTGGCATTATGGGCGCATTGAGCATGGCCATACCACAAGAACACCGTGCATTACGTTGGTGGATTTTGTTTTCCTATAACCTTGGTCGCATTCTCAGTTATGCCGTAATTGGTTTGTTACTGGGTGGATTGGTTGAGCAATTAGTTGCTGGTGGTGGGCTGACTTTTTTGCGTTGGTTAGCAGGTTTGTTGTTAATCGCTATGGGACTTTATCTGGCCGACTGGTGGAAGGGATTAATTCATTTGGAAAAAGCGGGTCGGTATTTGTGGGTTTACATCCAACCATTAGGCAAAAAGTTAATGCCAGTCGATTCAACACTGAAAGCCCTGTTGTTGGGATTTATCTGGGGTTGGTTGCCTTGCGGACTGGTTTATTCTGCGCTGACCTATGCTGTAACCTCGGGTTCTGCCGTCGGCTCAGCCAGTTTGATGTTGGCATTTGGTCTTGGCACTTTACCCAGCGTTTTGCTCTCGGGTGTCTTGGTTCAGGAACTCAATCGCTGGTTGCAGATCAAACAACTTCGCTGGGCTATGGCAATACTGATTATTTTGTTTGGCGTGTGGACTTTGTGGGGTGGCGGTGCATTTCAGCAAGGGCATCAGCAGCATCACACTATGGAAATGCCACAAGATCAAACTGATATGGGACATCATGACCATTCCATGCACGAACATAATCAAGGTGATCACTCCATGCATCATTCCGATATACAACAGGATTCACAATCTTCCAGGAATGATCAGGATCATTCCCATCATTAATGATCAATGGCAATTTCCCAGATTGGAATAAACGATGGAATCAGGATTCATTATGCGTAAGTTGGGTTTGCTCTTGCTTGGACTGCCGCTTTTGGGATGGGCCGAAGAAAAACCTGATTTCCCTTACGATCCGTCTTGTCACCCCTTTGAATATGAAGTGCCGGATATCGCGGATTTGAAAGAGTCTCGTGTGGATCTGAACTGGTATGACGGACTTGAAGGCAAAATAATTCGTCATATTGAATACAACACCATGCCGGTGTTCGATGAAAATAATCCTGATGAGAATAATCGGCTTTACCGATTCGTCAATACGCTTCATATCAATACACGCCCAAAAGTGGTCGCAGCGCAATTGCTTTTCAAACCGGGTGACAAACTCAATCGTAAACAGATACAAGAGTCAGCGCGTATTTTGCGTGGACGTGCGTATCTCTCTAATGCTTACATTCGTCCTTTGACAATTTGTGATGATCAAGTGGATTTGTTGGTAGTGACGCAAGACTCATGGTCACTCGAGCCCCAACTGTCATTGAGTAAAAAATCTGATGGTACGACCAAGGGCTTTGCAATAACCGATGGCAATATACTCGGAACCGGCAGTTCATTTTTAGTGGGCTACGAAGAAAATAGTCAGCGCAATTTAATTCGTTATCAATTTAATAATCCGCATATTTTTAATTCACAAATTTCCACCAAACTCTATTACGCCGATACCAGCGATGGTAAAAATACGATTATCGAACTTGAGCATCCTTTTTATGCATTGGATACGCCTTGGGCAACAGGTATTTATCAAGAAGATTACACTCAGGATGATATGATTCGCCATATGGATGTACAAATTAATTCCTTTGTTCATCAAAGCGTAAAAAATTCTGTTTACTACGGCGTTGCAACCGATATCAATGATAGTTATACCCAGCGCTGGTTAGTCGGTTTTTCAAAAGAAGAAGACAGTTTTTATCCCAATAGCGAAACCTTGCAAGCTATTCCCACCAGACGTGAAGCCAATTATCCCTGGATCGAATATCAATATCTCGAAAACCGTTTCGGTATTTACAAAAACGTGAATCAAATTCAACGGCCAGAAGATTTATCACTCGGACATAATTTTTTGTTGCGCGTGGGTTTTGGCGGTGAGACCTTTGACAATACCGATGATGTACTGCGTTATATCGCCTTATATAACTATCGAATTGATGTGGATGAAGAGCATGTTTTTGAATCCGGCGTAACAGTGAATGGGCGACGCCATACCGATTCAGCTTTTGATGATTCAGTCGTTTATGGTGTACAAGGGGCTTATCATTATTTTCAATCCAGCCACAGCCGCTGGTATCTTGGATTCCAATATCATCAAGGTCATGAGCTGGCGCAATTTGAAGAGCTAACTCTTGGAGATTTAACCGGCATGCGGGGTTATGCCGCTGATTTCCAACGTGGTGACAAACGCTATTCGGTAACGATTGAGCGTCGATATTTCACCGATATTCATATTTTTAATTTGGCCCGTTTGGGGGCTGTCCTTTTTTATGACACAGGCAAAGCCTGGGGCGTAGACCAATATGGTAAAAGCAAGTTATTAAGTAATGTTGGATTTGGTTTACGTTTTGCTCCCACAAAAGTGCGCGTCGGAAATATAGTGCATGTTGATTTCGCCGTGCCCACCTCTGCCAAAACCGGTACTGATGATTATCAGCTGAGTATTGGTGCCTTCCAAAAATTCTAAACTGACTTGACATGCTATTATTTGCGATTAACTGCAAAGTTTTTTTTAGCTGCGTGATTATCTCTGCCATAAGCTGGAAAATAGACACCAGTAATTTTTTTGATTAAATGAGTGTTCAATATGAGAATTCTGCATACTATGCTGCGCGTTGGCAATCTTGCAAAATCTATCGATTTTTATACCAAGGTATTGGGTATGAAATTATTGCGCCAACAGGATTATCCCGAAGGTGAATTTACTCTGGCATTTATTGGTTATGGCGATGAATCCAATCACACAGTGATCGAGTTGACCTACAACTACGGCGTGACATCTTATGACTTGGGTAAAGGTTATGGTCACATTGCTATTGGTTGTGATGATGTTTACGCAACCTGCGATAAAATTCGCGCGGCTGGCGGTAAAATTGTACGCGAACCCGGCCCTATGAAACATGGCACTACTATTCTTGCATTTGTTGAAGATCCTGACGGTTATAAAATTGAATTGTTGGGTGTTAAATAAAATATTTATTGTCGCAGGTTGGAAGAGCGCAGCGACTTCCGACGAGTTTTTTTTGATTTGGAATTACATTGTTGGAAGTCGCTGCGCTCTTCCAACCTGCGGAGATAGCTTTTGAAAGAGTTAGATGAATTGCATTTTGATAATCGCTTTCTGCGGGATTTGCCCGCCGATCCGGTTGAGCAAAATTATCCGCGACAAGTATTTCAATCGCTATATTCTCGTGTTAAACCCAAAATGTTTGCCAATCCCGAATTAATCGCGGCCGCTGACGACGTAGCTGAATTGCTGGATTTATCACCCGCTGAATTTCAACAACCGGAATTTGCAAAAGTTTTTTCAGGTAGTCAGTTATTGCCTGGTATGGATACATACGCAACTTGTTACGGCGGTCATCAATTTGGTAATTGGGCAGGGCAGTTAGGCGACGGTCGTGCAATTAATTTGGGCGAAGTGAAAAATACGCTTGGAGATTATTGGACATTACAATTAAAAGGCGCTGGCCCTACACCTTATTCTCGCACAGCTGATGGTTTTGCTGTGTTGCGCTCATCAGTTCGTGAATTTTTGTGCAGTGAAGCTATGTTTCATTTGGGGGTGCCGACAACTCGTGCGTTGAGTTTGGTTCTAACCGGTGAGCAAGTCAGACGTGATATGTTTTATGATGGCAACCCGAAAATGGAGCCGGGAGCTGTCGTCTGTCGTGTTGCGCCCGGTTTTACTCGCTTTGGGCATTTTGAAATTTTGTCTGCACGACAAGATCTGCAATTACTAAAACAATTTACCGATACCACCATTGGTTATCACTTTACGCATTTGTTATCCAATAAAAATCAGAAAATTGATCAAGATATTTATCTGCAATTTTTTACCGAGGTGTGTAAAACAACTGCAATCATGATTGCCCACTGGATGCGAGTAGGTTTTGTTCACGGAGTGATGAATACAGACAATATGTCAATTTTGGGTTTGACTATTGATTATGGTCCTTATGGATGGTTGGAAAATGTTGATCCGGACTGGACACCTAATACAACCGATGCACAGGCCAAGCGTTATCGTTTCGCCAATCAACCACAAGTTGCACTCTGGAATTTGGCACAACTGGCGAATTCACTTTATCCTCTCATTCCTGATGTGAATTTATTACAGTCCGCGTTGGAAGAATATCGTAAAACTTACACTCTACTCAGTCATCAACATCAAGCACAGAAAATAGGTTTTACGGATGGTGTCGGTAATTTGGATAATTTCTTTTCGCGCTTAAATCAGTTACTGCGAAAATCTGATGCCGATATGACAATTTTTTATCGTTTGTTAGCCAATTATTCAATACATGATTTGCTGTCAGAAGAAAACGAAGTTAAGTTGTCAATTATAGAAAATTCTTTTTACCAATCACTGGGTGCTGAACAACAAGGTGATTGGTTGAATTGGCTAAAGGAGTACGGCCGGTTATTACAAGCCGATTATGTGCTTCATGGTGTTACTGATAAAAATCGCCAGCAAAAAATGAATGCGATTAATCCAAAATATGTGTTACGCAATTACATGGCACAGGTTGCTATAGATAAGGCAACCGATGGTGATTACAGCGAAATTTATCGCTTGATGAAATTACTGCAAAAACCTTACGATGAACAACCGGAGTTTCAGCAGTATTTTGCAAAACGTCCGGACTGGGCAAAACATAAAGCAGGTTGTTCTATGTTATCTTGTAGCTCTTGATAGGTGTTTTCGGAAATATTTTCTTCCTGTTCACTTTGTGTTTTGCAGTGGCCTAGGGTGCAGTATTTTATTGAGGCAGTAAGTTGCCACAAACCAAAAGAAAACCAATGTCACTATTAGTAGAATACTGATAAATGCAAAAATATCAGGCGCTTTCATCAGTGTGGTCATCAATGAATCCTGATAATAAAAAAACCATTGATGGCCTGCAGGAAAAACTTGCACATGCAGCCAATAAAAAACATCTTTTGCGCCAATCAGTAAAATAATCAATGTGCTGATTCCGATACCCAGTAAAAATACAGAAATAACGTTTTTTATTGCTGGAGGTTTTGGTCTTTTGATGTAGATCAGAATTAAACCACTTAGCCAAATAATGAAACAGATAGTTCCTATCAGATAAAACTGGCTTATCAGGTTGGCAACATCCTGTAAGTGAATGATTTCCCTGTCATGCATTAATAAAGTATTTTCGCCGTTGTTCATTTGATAGCGAATGTCTGCCAATCCTCTGCCTTGATTTTGTACAGATTCGCAGATTTCACCAAACAATCGCCAGTGTTCTTCTTTGGAAGTGAATTCAAAATCTTTTTTGTGGTGGTTAATTGGAGCATATTTGGCAATGTGCTGACCAAGATCCAGTAATTGGTAGCCTAGCGGATAGGCAAAATGAACTTGTGCCATCAAGTGCCAACTGATTAATGCCAGACTAATCAGTTGGCTAATAAAAAATAGGGGCCAGAAAATCAGGTTGTAAATGCATTTCATTTTTGTGTAATTCTTGATTGTTTGATTTTATGCAAAAATATCATGCACTGGATGATTATGAAAGCTGTCTGGTCAAGCCGCTTCAGTGTGAGAGCGGTCAAGCCACTCGCGAGCTTTGCGGCTCGTTTGTAGCTTTTCCGCTTTACGTTTAGCCTTTTCAGTTTTTTCATGTACGCCACCCTTACGCATAATCGGGTGGAATGCATGTCCGTTTCGGCTTGGTTTTTTACCGGGCATATATTTTCTCCTGTTAAACATTTAATAAATACCATTGTGGATCTTTAATTTTCCGCAATCTATTTTTTGCCTTTTTATCGCTACTAATAAAAGAAGGCGCTTCCTGAGTTAGAGCAAAACAGAATTTTTCAGGGAGATCGGTGTACAGTGAACGAGGCGGTTTGGTGTAACTGATCCCCTTCATACTGTTGCCTGTATCAAAGCTGTTGTAAAAAATTCTGTTCAGGCCAAGCTCTTTATGAATAAACCAGAGCGTGGCGGCCATCATAGCTTCTGTCCATATTTTCTTTTGTGTCGATAAAATCGCATCGCAATATTGCACCATCTGCTGACGATGTATTTTGGTGTTCATCCACTCAAAATATTTTTCATCACCGGTTCTGGATCTTATTGCAAAGCCTTTCACCCAATCCAGTTCACGAATCAAATCGGATTGTATTTCTTCAATCAGAACCTGACCCGAGTTCATGTCAAGGTCCAACCTTGCCCAAGCTAAAGTTGCGGAACGTTTGCGACTTTGAGGGTGGTTACTGGATGTGATTTTATTCATTGCACATCCTGCCAATGCTTTAAATCGAGCGTCCAGTGACTCGGGTAAATTCAGTTGCAAAACCAAATTGCATCCAGGTCTGGAAGTTTGGTTCCAGCTGTAGTTTTTAACGCAACCCCATTTTCCCAAAGTCAGCACGTAGTTGTTGATGTCTTTAGCACAGGCATTTTCCAGTTGCCATTGATTCAACACATCTGTGCCACAACGTCCCAACAACGTTTTTATTGAAGGTTTTTCCAATAATTGTTTGCAGGAACTTTTTTTTAACTGACTCAGGGTTTTAAAACCTGAGTTGTTAATCAATCGTTGCAACAAATAAATCGCATACTGATCTTTGGTATAGCGAAACAAGGTTCTACTTGTTGGTAAACAGTCCATAATCTCGTTTGCTAACTCCAACTCCATATCGTCCTCCTTACCCCTTGATGCACAAAACTTGTTTCAGTGTATGAACAATTTCAACCAGGTCCGATTGATTGGTCATGACGTCATCAATGTCTTTGTAGGCTGCGGGTATTTCGTCAATCACATTTTTGTCTTTGCGACATTCAACACCTTTGGTTTGTGCGATTAAATCATCACGACTAAAGGCGTGACGTGCCGCCGTGCGACTCATTTTTCTGCCAGCTCCATGTGAGCAGGAGCAAAACGAATCTGCATTTCCTTTACCTTTTACTATGTAAGACTTCGCGCCCATGCTTCCGGGAATAATGCCGAGTTCACCTTCGCGTGCGCTAATGGCACCTTTGCGAGTGACTATCACATCTTCACCAAAATGATGTTCGCGGCTCACATAGTTGTGGTGGCAATTAATGGCGTGACGATCGCTTCGAAAAGGTGGCAAGAAGGGTGCGATTGCACGCAAGATTAATCCCATCATTTCGTCGCGATTCATTCGCGCATATTCCTGTGCCCAATTCACAGCGGTAACATAATCAATAAAGTGTTCGCTACCTTCCGTAAAATACGCCAGGTCTTTATCGGGCAAATGGTGAATATGTTTTTCCATATCGCGCTTTGCCAATTTGATAAAGTAATTGCCAATTGCATTGCCGATCCCACGACTACCGGAATGCAACATTACCCATACATCTTTGCTCTCATCCACACAGATTTCGATAAAGTGGTTGCCGCTACCCAGAGTCCCCAGTTGTTTGGTCCAAAGAGTTTCCGGTTGTTTCAACATCTTCATTACTGCAGGATGTTTTTCAAATAACCAATCAACACCATGCGCCAATTTTTTACAGCTACTGGTACGAACGTTAATGGTTTTGTGTGCGGCCAGACCAACAGGCACAGCACGTTCAATTGCGCTGCGCATGGCAGCTAAATTGTCCGGCAGCTGTGACGATTTAATCGACAAGCGCACCGCACTCATACCACAACCAATATCCACTCCAACCGCTGCTGGAATAATCGCGTTCAATGTTGGGATCACTGAACCGACTGTTGCACCAATGCCTGCGTGAACATCCGGCATGGCAGCAATGTGTGAATGAATAATCGGTAACTGCGCAATTTGTTTCAATTGCGTTAATGCCTGGTTTTCAATATCGCTGGTATAAATTTTTACCGGCTTCAAACCATTCATGGCATTTTTGTTTAATTTAATTTTTACAGGCATAAAAAGTCCTAATGCAAATAAAATCGCATGAAATTAAATAAACCTTCCAAATAGAAAACTGAATGAACAGAAAAGAAAAAACCCTGATCAGTTTTCCCGATCAGGGTTTTGTATGCCTGACTCGGAAGGTGTTGTTAAACCTTCCAAGTCTGAGTCCCGGAAGGTGTTAGAAGTTTGGGTAAACCTGATAACGCATTGTGAGACTCCTCTGTTAGTGCAAACGAACTTGCGGTGAATAAAACGCTTGGGTCGAAATTGGGGCGCGATAATACGCTCAAAAAATTCACTGTCAATCAATTTTTAAAATAACTCAACTATTTTAAAAATAAATTCAATTCAGGGTTTCCAAAATTGAATGTCAGGAAGAAGTCTTTGCATGAATCAAAATTTATTGTCATTTCCAGCTGTTAAAAAGTTTCAACGAAATCAAATGTTGGATCAAATCGGATTGGTGGAGTATCTCAGGAAATATTTCTCTGGATTTTGGCAACCTAAAGTATTGAGTATGTATTAGAGGTTCTCGTCAGGTGCGTTTTGGTTGCTGGTGATGTCAGTCAATATGCTCAATCAATCTGCTTGGTATCTTGTTTGGGGTTGCTGGTTTGGAGTTGGTTTAAGGGTAAATTGATAGCGCTGTCCTGAGAAAGTCTGCGGCAAGAAGCAATATGCAGCAGGAGAGCCATCCGCAGAGCGGTTGAAAACAGCGACTTTGAAGGCCTTTTCATGGGTAAAAACTACCCAAAGCAAGAAGCAATTC
>CAMLML010000102.1 GCA_946481095.1 uncultured Cellvibrio sp. | reverse complement strand
TTTTGTTCTATCAGCGATTTAATTTATTAATAAGAAAAGCTCTTAATTTTCTAACGCCCAGTCTATCCAGTGTGTGTAAGAAACCTCGAGCTTCTACAGGAATATAGGTATTGGCTTTTTCAGCACCATCAAAAATATAATGATTAAAAATATGTCTCCAGGCTTCCCGTTCATGAGCTGATTTATCCCTGATTCCCAGCATTGCCATGTGAAGTGCATTCATACCGGAAGTTAAAAAAGACGGTGCATCTTCCCACCAGTAATTAACCAACAGGTTGTAAGGCGCCAGACTTTCCACATGATGCCACCACATGCTGGGCATATATAAAGCATCTCCCGGTTCCAAATCTGCTATTTGAGCGGTCATGAGTGCGTCTTTAAATTTGGGAAATTTTTGAAAATCAGGATTGTTAAAATCAACCAGGCTAATTACTTGTCCACCAGGCGTTGGTTCGAGCGGTCCTGAATAAAGATTACTGATTTGATCGGGAGGAAAAAGCGTAAATCTGCGTTTGCCTGCAACACAACAGGCTATATTGTCCATCGCATCAAAATGACAGGTTGCGGTAGTGGCGCCGCCAATCCAGATACTCACTCTTTCTTCGGTTGCATCAGCATGTTTATTTCTGGGAATGACAATATCATTTTTGTTTCTAAATCCCGGTAGGTGCGTATCAATAATATTGGAAGCAATATAGTAGGTTGGATTATTGATTTTATGTTTTCCCTCCAGAATTGCATCCAGTGTTTCATCAATACGCCCTTTAAAACTTTCATAATCGAGTTGGGTACAATTTTCGTTGTAAAACATTCTACCTTTGTTTTCTGCAGGAATTTTACAGACGATACTGGAGTTGCCATTATAAAATGACTTCAGATAATCAACTGATGCCTGATCAGATACTCTCGCTGTTTGCACCACAGGCCAATCACCCACCAGCTGTTTGAAAATAACAGGTTCTGCAGCAGCGATAACATTTCCCGGGATATTGTGCGAATTGATTCCATGCAAAATTTTTGTTTGTTTCAATGTCAATTGATTTCACCTGCAACAAGCTTGCGATTTTTCCAATCAATTAATTTTTGGATATTGGACATAGACGCAATAATAAAATAAGCCGCTTGCAAAAAGCCTGATTTGTTAAGTTCTTCCAGCAAGGTTCCATTTAACTGCGATAATCTATTTTTATTTATTGTTTCGAATCCATTGATTTTTAATTTTTGTTGATTGTTAAACT
Source organism: uncultured Cellvibrio sp. (assembly GCA_946481095.1). The sequence continues at coordinate 12,658 of CAMLML010000102.1, read as the reverse complement.
CAATATCCAAAACAACAGGTTCCAATAATTGATATTTATTAAAAGCATCAAACATTAATTTTGTTAGAGGTATTCCGTGATTGATAATTTCCAGAGTTTTGGAAATGTAATTCAAGTATGAACTATGCCCACCATTTTCCAGGAACAATTTATGACCTTCTTCGCCTATGGCTTTGGGGTGATTGATGTCTATATGCACCATTGGATGATGCTTTTCCAATCCGTTCACGATTTCGCGATGAATGCCAATTGAAAAAGGACCCCTTGCCATAACCGCGGGTACATAATCAGCTTTCCATCCCACGTGTTTTTGGTTTTTTGAATCTATATCAGTTAAAAATAAATTTTCATTTTTTTCAAAACCAAAAAATACAATTGCTTGATATTCTCCTGTTTCAGGATTCTTACGGCAGAGTATAGGGTATTCTTTTTGAACTTCGGAAAATTCTGTAATGTATGTGAGAGTGCTCACTACATTATCATTCAACTCAACTGCGAATTTGGGGTTTATTCTCAAGTGCTCATGAGCAATATTATTTAATACTTCAATTTTTTGCATGCGAATATTACCGGTTTTTATGTGACTTCCACGTTAAACAAAAAAGAGTCGCCAAGCGACTCTTTTTTTGTTATCAACAACATTAACTGATGCTTAGAAGGTGTAACGAACGCCTACTTGGTAACGTGCACCCAAGTCGTCCAAACCAATCATCATGTTCTTGTTACGAGCATGTTCACGACGATCTTCTCCGGTAATGTTGATACCTTCGAGAGATAAATCCAGATTGTCAGTGAAATGGTAAGTCACATTCATATCAATTTGTTTGTATTCCTCTATATAACCAGGGTTTCCAGCACCCCAATTGGTTCTATTCAGGAACTCGTCACGCCAGTTGTAAGCAAGTCGGGCTTCCACACCATAGTTATCGTACATAAGCACGAGGTTGGCAGTATCACTCAGTCCTAACAACGCAAATTGATTTCTATCAAGATTCATAACGTCAAATTTTACATCGCCTTTCACAAGTGTGTAGTTCGCCATAACACCGAACCCGGTTTCACCGAAGAAGTGCTGTGCAGCAAATTCAGCGCCATATATTTTCGCCTCACGGTTATTCACCGGGCTACTCATAGTGAACACCATCAGAGGATCATCCGGGTTAGGAACGAAATCACATGTTGCCACAATCGTACAACCCTCACCGAGCGATTGAACCAGGTCTTCAGTGAAATCAGCGGCACCATTCGGGTATGCAACGGGGTCACGAAGAACAGCCATCATCGCGTAAATGTGGCCATCATCCGTTGATAATCCCCTGCTGTTGAGTGCAGCCAAAGCCGCTTGAGCTCTTGGCCCTGCAGTTTGATCTCGAATACCTTCAAAGGTGCGTTCTACCTGTTCTGTCCCCACAAAATTGAGAACGCGCTTCTCAAAAATACCGGCAGATACGTAGCTGGCATCATCAAAGTACCATTCAACAGATACGTCAAAATTGCTTGATTCCAGTGGTTTAAGAAATGGGTTGTTTCCACTTGCTCTGACAGATGTTGCTTCGTTTAAGCTTGAACCATTAATGCTCCAGCCAGTTACGGCTGCACCCAGTTGTCCCAGAGCCGGACGAGCAATCGTTTTACTGTATGAGAATCTTGTCACCAGATCATCAGATAATTTGATTGTTACGTCCAGGTTCGGAAGCAGTGCATCATATTCGTTGGTAAATGAGGTTTTAGCTGCACTGGCTCGATCAACTCGCGTGAAATCATTATCAGAGTTCCACACAAAGTAATCCATGAGTGGTGTATCTGATGATGATATCTGTTTGGTGTCTTCATAACGCAAGCCGGTTAACACATCAACTTCAAATCCACCCAATTGACCGGTAGTACCTAACTGGAAGTAGAAAGCATCAGTATCTTCCTGAATGTCGTTATTACTCTTACTGTTACGAATGCTGCCGGGTATCTGAGTGTCTTCTACACCTATGTAAGCTTTTTGAACCCCGGTATATTTGCTCACTAGAAATGCTCCCAGTTCGCGTGCATCACCGCGAAAACCAATCGCAGGAGAATTGCCGGTATTGTAGTCGTCAAACTCGCCAGCCACATTGAAATGTTCGAAAGAACCATCGGGGAATTCACCGGGAGCTGATGCACCCCAGCCGCCTAAAACCTGATTCTGGTTCCCGTTGTAGCTGATGGTGTTGGAACCCATTTCACGGCGTTCGATACCAAAATCAAAACGACCTTCATCAAACTTCCATGAGGCATCGACTTTAGCTTGGGTTACATCAGAAATTTGTTCTGCCGACCAAACACGCATAACGGAGGAACTGAGGTCATTTTCATCCAATGTGCCATTGATTGTATGTGTCCAGGTGGGGATATCTCTGCCACTGAATTGCCAGCTTGCTCCTGTTTTTATTGGAGCTCCTACACCAATATCCAGTTCACCGGAATGTCCGGGGCCTTTGGGTAAACTTTCCAGTGTTGAATCGTGCAGATCGATGCTTAATGTCAATTGATCATTGACATCCCAATCAAGATCCAAACCTATGGATTCCAGTGTGTCGTCCTGAGCACGATATTGCTGGGAAAAGCCAATATCCCGGGTCTCGCCGTTATAAAACTCTGTAATAACTTTGGGGGTTTTGATTGCAGAATTGTCAAACTCAACATGCTGCACATAGGCACCATTTTGTACCCAAGTGGTGACTTCCCCTCGATGCTCGGTTCTGCTGTTTTCTGCGAAGGTATAGTCCAGAGTGGCTGTTAGATTATCAACAGGTCTGTACTGGAATGTGAGCTGTGCATTTGTGCGCTCACGTTCCTGATCAGCGAAGGTATAACGAATGTCATTAGGGCGAGAGTAGAGCTGCCCAACAGCGGGGGCATTTTCAAATATTGGGCTTGAAGCTGGGTTGTTGTAGATAGTGCTGGTGTTGCCTCCACCCCATTCTGCAACTGTCCAGTCATTAACTGTTGCCCCAGTGTAACCAGAGTCACGTTCCTGATAGCTGGCGGTTAACGACACACCAAACATTTCAGCGTCATCAGACCAGCTCACTAAACCGGAAAGCTCCGGTGTTAAATCGTCACCGGTACGATTGGTGGTATCCATTACTGCTTTGCCACCAACAGTTGCTCTAAAGCCTGCGTTATCCAGTGGGCGTGAAGTTTTAATATTCACAGATGCACCCATACCACCAGCGGCGATATTAGCCTTACCTGTTTTGTAAACTTCTACTGAAGAAACGGATTCAGACGCGAGATTTGCGAAATCAAACGCTCTTGAGTTACCGCCACGTGTTGATGCGTCTGCACCTGAACTACCGCCATAGGCACTACCGGTTGGAAGTGTTCTTCCGTTCAGTGTCACCATGTTGTAATCCGGGCCGAAACCACGAACGGTAATGCGGGAACCTTCACCATTATTACGATCAATAGACACACCCGTAATACGTTGTAATGATTCGGCGAGGTTGGTGTCGGGGAATTTACCCATGTCTTCTGCACTGATTGCATCAACCACACCAGCAGACTCGCGTTTTATATCCATCGCACGTTCCATAGACGCGCGAATCCCTGTCACCATTACCTCTTCGACTGTTTCATCTTGTGCAAAGGCAAAACCACTCATGCCGGTAAGGGCAGAAGAGGCTATAACAGTGGCCAGGATTTTTTTATTGAAACGGACTTTTCTACTCATGGAGCTCACCTTAGTTGTATTAATTGCGCTCAGGATTTTTATGGGGTAACGCTTGACGAAAACACAGCCCCCTGAGCTATGGCGGTGCATGCGAAATCACCTTGTTGGCAAGGTGAAAGGTCGTTGTGTTGTGAGTTGTTGTTAAGCCAATCGTTATTATGAAATGGGGAGTTACAATTGGTCTTATTGAACATAAGTACCATATGTTTATTTTGACTACAACAATTGTTGCAAGCGAGTTTGTAAAAACTTTATGAGCTGTTACCGAATGCAACAAATTGGCGCAAAAAACATGCAATTGGTGTTTTTAAATGAGTGAAATGAAGGTGGATAAAAAATTTCTTTCGTAACAGAAAGAGGGTGATATTTAATTTTATTTATAATTTAATTTTTATTAATAAAATTATTTATTGATGATGCAGAGATATTTGCTACATCACTTCCATGTGATTGTTCACAGGATGAAATCTGTGAAATCAAGCAAATCAATTCCGTAAAGATCGCAACAAATTTTTATCGCAACGAATTTTTTATTTTATTTTTATCAATAATGCCCTGCCATCTTTTGCATCATATTCCTGGCCAAGAGGGGCAATAATGTGATCAGATTGATTGGTGTCATCAAAGCCAATAGTTGCTCTTCTTCCTGCCCGTCTTTTAATTGACGTGCGTACATTTTTATCCAGGATTTTTGTTTGATAATCATAATAAACCCCTTTGCCTCCCTGAACTTGTCCCGCTGTCCAATGAACCAGGCTGGTTAATCCTTGACCTTTAACATCTTCATCTCCCGACAGCACTAAAAAAAGAGTGCCTTCCATAGATTGATTAACATAAGCTTCAGCTTCTGGAATTGTCATTAATTTGTCAGGCGCACCAATTTTTGTAGTGTGGTAACCCCTATGTAATAGAAAAAGACGAATGCCTTCAATTTGGTATTTGAGTATTTTCTTGTTAGGTATTTTTTCTTTTTGTTGGGGATGAAAGTAGTTGTAGTATTCGGCAAAGCCGGTTGAGCTGTCATCAGATTCACCATTTGGGAGTGGTTTACCCATTTGCCTGTATACCATTCCCATCACTTCACTGGCGGATTTCCCGGCTAATCCAGCAACTGCGCAGTAAGAACAATTGGATGTTGCGACAGCTATTGTTGATGCATCATTTCCTGTTGGCATAATAATATTTCTATGATTGTGAGTTTCGCGTTTTATAACACTCGCTGATATTGATGTAAATATTGATACCGATATGACGCCGATATATAGTCACATGAATCATTGATAGATAATTCATGTGCAATTTAATACGCGATTTTTGAAATAAAAAAAGATATTTTAATTTTTAATTTCGAAAGGCATAGGTCAATTTTTTTGAAGTAAAGGCTAAATCAACTGTTCTTTTTTCTTTCTTTTTTCCGCCATTTGCGTTCGCATTATGTGTTGGCCAATGAGTTGTTGCTGGGCGTCATTGATGCGATGAAATTTGGCAGCGAGTTGATACTCGCCTTTGGGTGTTTGTTCGGCGCGGATAATTTTTGCAAAAATTACCAAGCCCGCATTGCTGGGTAAAAATACCATACGAATCACAATAAAATCGTCATTAGCCACAGGATCCGATGAACCAAAGGCAATTCCACCTTCACTTAGGTTGACTTGTTTAATCGTTTTGGATGGGGGCAGCGGTTTGAAATCAGCCATTAGCTGTTGGCTGATCATATCAATTTTACGATTCAGATTATGCAGGTATTCTCCCAGTGCGCGATTGCCATCTTTGATTTGGTGAAATAAATGGGAATTGTCCTGATCAATTTTGCGCAATTCATTAAAAAGTTGCAGTGACGCCGTTTTGGGAAACTGCAATTCGGGAACGGCAGTATTGGCGGTAACTTCATCCACTTTTTTGAATTCAATTGCAATGGTTTCATCAATTCGAAAGTAACTGCGACGCTCACTCATAAGTTGAATTTCCAAAGGCAGGGCTGCCTTAACTCTAGCACATGTGTGCCGAACCGCTTGTCCCTGATCGATTAAACGGGTTTAATGCGCGTCATGCCAAGAATTGTCCCTTTATTTATCGGCTTGCGTTACACGAGAGCCAAGCGTCGCAATCAATTTATCTCTTTTATCAGTGCCTTTTCGCTGCTGGGTATGACGCTGGGCGTTATGGCGTTGATCATTGTCTTGTCGGTAATGAACGGTTTGGACAGGGAAATGAAAAATCGTATCCTCAGTGTGATTCCACATGGTTTTGTCGAGCAGCAGGGGGGAGTTGAAAATTGGCGATCTCTTGCCGATGAAGTCAGTCAGCAAAAGGACGTTTTGGGTGTGGCGCCCTATATCCAATCCCAGGTGATGGTGAGTTTTGATGGTGCCATGGATGGTGTTGAGTTACAGGGAATATTGCCTTCCGAAGAATCCGGTGTATCCATTATTCATGACCGAATGATCGCTGGCAGTCTGGATTATCTACAGCCCGGTGAGTACGGCATAGTGCTTGGCAGAATTCTGGCAAGCCGATTGATGCTTACCACGGGCGATAAAGTGGTGTTGACCTCTTCCGATATTAATATTACTCCGCTGGGAATATTTACACGTTCCCGAGCCTTTACATTGGTGGGTATTTTTGAGGCGGGTGCACAAATAGATGCCAATCTTGCATTGATTCATATGGATGACGCACAAAAATTTTTACGTAAAAAACATCCGCAAGGTTTAAAAATTAAAACCAGCGATATGTTTTCATCTGCTCATACCTTGACACAAGTTCAACAACATCTTGGTGGCGGATATCAAATTAAAGATTGGAGTCAAACCCAGGGCAGTTTATTCAGTGCTGTAAAAATGGAAAAAATAGTCGTTACAGCATTGCTGATGATTATTGTCGCGGTGGCGGCATTTAATATTGTGTCCAGTCTGGTGTTAATGGTTGCGGATAAACGTTCTGACATAGCAGTGCTACGAACTTTGGGAATGTCTGCGCGACAAGTCATGATGATTTTTATTGTGCAAGGTACGGCCGTCGGATTTTCAGGCATTATTCTGGGGGCAGGTTTGGGTAGTTTAATTGCACTTGGTTTGAGCGATATCATGTCGTTTATTGAAAATATTCTGGGTTGGCAATTTTTTGATCCGGATATTTTTTATATTGCACAATTACCTTCAGTATTACTTTGGCAGGATCTTGCACTGGTCTGTTCAGTCGCATTTGTACTGAGTTTCTTGGCGACACTGTATCCGGCTTACAGTGCTGCACAAATTCAACCCGCCGAAGCTTTGCGTTATGAATAGGAAATTTTTATGAATCAACCCTCTGTGTTGGAATGTCGTCATGTCAAAAAATCCTATCGGCAAGGTGAATTGGCTGTAGAAGTCTTGCGTGAAATTAATTTATCCATTGCAGCGGGTGAACGCGTTGCGATTGTAGGCGCATCAGGTTCCGGAAAATCGACACTGTTAAATATTTTGGGTGGTCTGGATATACCGGATTCCGGTGAAGTGATTGTGGCCGGAAAAAATCTTGCACAATTAAACCCAGATCAACGTGGTTTGTTGCGCAATCAACATTTGGGATTTGTGTATCAATTTCATCATTTGCTACCTGAATTTACGGCGCTGGAAAATGTGGCCATGCCTTTATTGATTGGTAAAAAACCGGTCGCAGAAGCTAAAAAAATCGCAAAGGATTTGTTGGAAAAAGTAGGCCTGGCTGCAAGAATAGAACACAAGCCTTCGGAATTATCTGGCGGTGAGCGTCAGCGTGTCGCTATTGCGCGAGCATTGGCTACCAATCCTTTATGCGTGTTGATGGATGAGCCAACAGGCAATTTGGATATTGAATCCGCTGAATCCATTCATGCGTTAATGCTGGAATTAAATCGCAATATAGGTACCAGTTTTGTAGTGGTCACCCACGATCCACGTTTGGCTGCGCGTATGGATAGAATCCTGCGTTTATCAAAAGGTCAAATTCAAACGGATTTAACTCTTAACACTGAAGCAGAAGGAATTCATTAAGATGAAGATTTTTTCATCTTATGTATGGTTGTTAGGTGTTCGTTATGGTTTGTCACGTAAACACAGCCGTCTGGTTTCTTTTATTTCGCGATTATCCATCATAGGTTTGGTGGTGAGTGTTGCGCTATTAATTCTGGTGATGTCAATCATGAATGGATTTGATAGGGAATTGCGCAATAACATTCTCGCGATAATGCCGCACGCCAGTATTTACCATCAAGGTGGCATAGAAAATCCACGCGATATCAGTGACAAAATTGAATCCAATTCGCATGTGTTGGCTACTTCTCCCTTTGTGCAACTGGAAGGCTTGGTCAGTCGAAAAAAATCAGTAGCGCCGGTCTTATTATTTGGTATCGATCCAAACCTGGAAAGTCGCACTTCAAGTTTGCCTGATAAAATTTCCAAAGAAGCCATGGAGAAATTAGCCAATCAGGAAAACCAAATTATTTTGGGGCAGGGCATAGCCAATAAATTAAATTTACAGGTGAATGACAAGGTTACACTCATTATTCCTGCAACCAATAATTTACAAGGTGACGAGTTTTCACCGCGCGTTAAAATTATGACGGTATGTGCAATTTTAAATAGTCAAAGTGAACTGGATAATAATCTGGCACTAATGGAAATCAATCAGGCATCGGCAATTTCTTTGCATCCTGGCAATATCACAGGTATTCGCTTAAAACTTGACGATTTATTTCAAGCGCAAGCCATTCTTCATCAAGTCGTGGATCAATTGCCAACGGGTTATTACGGTTTCAGTTGGATGAGAACGCATGGCGCGTTGTATGAAGCAATTCAAATGTCCAAAAATATGATCGGGATTTTGTTGTTTCTGATAATCGCCATCGCTGCATTTAATTTGGTATCCACCTTAATTATGGTGGTGGTTGATAAGCAGGGTGACATCGCAATTCTGCGAACCATGGGTGCCAGCACCAGAGAAATTATGTCGATATTTGTTTTACATGGTGGCCTTATTGGTGTGGTTGGCACAACTTTGGGATCAATGATTGGTGTAGGGTTGTCACTGGTGGTTACGCCATTGGTCGAATGGATTGAAAAATGTTTTGGTATCCAGTTTTTAAAATCGGATGTTTACCCAGTTTCCTATCTGCCCTCTGACTTGCAATGGATGAACGTGACGCAAGTCGTTTTCACTGCACTTGCTATCAGTTTTGTCGTCGTTATTTATCCGGCATGGAGAGCGAGTCGGATTCAACCAGCTGATGCGCTGCGTTATGAGTAAATAATTCCGCAAATTGTTAACAGTGTTTAGTCGATTAAGTTTTCAGTTTGTTATGGAGGAGTGTTTGTATGAAGAAGGCTAAGTGGTTATGTATTCTCTTGGTGGTTTTGTTGATGTCTTGTAGAGAACCTCTCCCTACAGACAAGCTTGACTATTCAGGACAGTGGAATGGAGATCAAATGCAACTCCGCATTTCAAGAGAGGGTAGGGTTATATATAAGCGTAAAAAAAATGGTGTCGATGTATCGCTTGAAGCTCCACTACAAAGATTTGAAGGAAATAATTTTATTGTTGGTGTTGGCCCAATAAATACAAAATTTGTTGTTGACCAGCCGCCACGGGAAATTGAGGGTAGATGGACTATGATGGTAGATGGTGTTCAACTGACCAGAAGTTCTGACTAGAAAAAATAAAAAATGTAATTGTTTTTGAGGGCAATTTATCGACCCTGGATTATGCCCAAGATCAATCGATAAATAATGCTTTTGGCGATAAGAATAATCTCGGCTATTCCATATTAGCTTTACCGCTGGCCAGGTTTTTGGCACAGGCTATGCTCTATCTGTGGAAAGGTGTAAATAGTGCAAAACTTGCCTAAAGAACGGCAAAAACTTGCCGCTATAGATACCAGAAAAGTGTCTTTTTCCATGGTCAGGGTTAGTCCTTGCCGGAGGTTTTTATGGTGGATTCAGTCAAATCGACGACAACCAGCACCACATCCAGTGCCGGTTCGAGCATCGTCAGCAAACTCAGCAGTGGTTCTGGCATTGACAGCGCAGCACTGATTACCCAACTGGCAGATGTCAGCAAGGCTGCACAAGCCGCTCGCTTGACCACACGTAAAACGACGCTTGAAACACAAATTTCTGATTACGGTTTAATGCGCTCTGCGATTGCCAAGTTGGATACAGCCGCAAAAACCCTGAACAACCCTGATACGTTTAACGCAAAAAGCGTTTCAATTCCTGAAACATCCATTTTGGGCATCACCAAGTTGGAAGCAAAAGCGACAACGGGCGATTACAAATTAAAAGTAGAGGCTGTTGCACAATCACACTCATTAAGTTCCGGTAATTTTTCTTCCGTGGATACAGCAATCGGTAAAGGAACTTTGACTATTCGCTTTGGCGAGTGGAATGAACCGCCTACAGCGTTTACTGTTGACTCCACCAAAACCGGTGGCACTATTACGATTGATGACAGCAACAACTCGTTAACGGGTTTAAAAGATGCAATTAATGCAGCCAAACTGGGGGTGCAAGCCAGTATTGTGGGTGAAGCAGGCGCTTATAAGTTATTGGTAACGGCTCCTTCCGGTGCAAAAAGTGAAATTGAAATTACAGCAACTGAAACTCCCGGTGCTTTGGGGTTGGCCAGTTTTAATTTTAATAATTCATCTCGTGTGTTGACCCAACAACAGCAGGGTATTGATGCGCAAATTCGTGTGAATGGACTGTTGCTCACACGTTCATCCAATCACATTACAGATGTCATTGATGGTTTGGAGTTTGATTTATTTAATTTTTCTGCCTCTGAAACCGTCAGTATCAATATTACCAATGACAGAGCCGGCGCAGAAACAGCAATCCGTGATTTTGTCGCAGCCTATAATACATTTTTAACCGACACTAAAAAGTTGGTTGGTTTTGATGAAGAGAAAAAACAATTCGGTAGTTTGCGCCAGGATCCATTATCAAAAAGCCTGATGAATTCTGTTCGTGCTATGTTAGGCGCACCTGTTGCAGGTTTGTCCAGCAGTTTTAATACGCTGGGTGCCATGGGTATTCGCACGCAGTTGGATGGAAGTTTGCAAATTGTTGAAGATGGAAAACCAACGGATTTTGCTAATACATTGAAAAATAATTTTGATGCAGTACGCGATTTTTTTGTTCCTAAAAAATCATCTGACAATGCGCAAATTTCAGTGAGGGCACACAGTGCAAAGTCCACGCCCGGTACCTACGCAGTTAATATCACTACCAATGCCAGCAAAGGTTTTTTAAATGGTGGCACGCTTGATGTTGGAACTACATTTCCATTGGATACCACCGGTAAAGATTACACTTTCAAAATCAAGGTGAATGACGTTGAAAGTGCAACAGTAACTGTTCCAACCAAAACTTATGCATCAGAATCGGAAATGGCTGCTGATTTACAAAGTTTGATTAATGCTGATAGTGATTTGAAAACAGCAAAAGCCAGTGTTGTAGTTTCTTACAATTCTGTTTCCAATCGTTTTGAATTTACTTCAAACGATTTTGGCAGTAGCAGTAAAGTCGATATCAGCGAAGTAGGTGCGGATATGGATGAATTGGGTTTGTCTGTGGCAACAGGTACGTCAGGTGTTGATGTTGCTGGTACAGTAGGTGGCGTTACAGCTTTCGGTTATGGCAATGTGTTACTTCCTGCGATTGGTAGTAAAGCCGAAGGCTTGAGTATGCACATCAGCCCCGGTGCTACCAGTGGCAATATTACTTTTTCAAAAGGTTTTGCTACTTCATTTAATGAGTTGCTGGACAACTACACCAAATCTTCCGGTTTAATTAAAAATCGCGAAACCAACATCAACAAAGATCTGGAAAAAGTAAAAGAGGACGAAAAAGTTCTGGATCGAAGAACTGAATCTTACAAGGCCAGATTGCAAGCGCAATTTGCCGCAATGGAAGCGATTGTCAGAAGTTTAAAATCTATAGGCACATCACTCGATGGTATTTTGGACCGATTACCTTTCACGGCAAAAAGTAATTAATCGTTGAAGAACCCGCTAAACCAAGTTTGCTAAAAAGCCGGAATAACATAGTGCTATGTTATTCCGGTTTTTATTTGGAAGAATTGACAACTTCTATTTCACAATTCTGTAGATATACAGCGCATTGCAAAATACTTGAAATAATACAGTGTGGAGATATATAGTCGGCGTTGTGTATTAAACTGTTAGCCTTAATGAGGTAGCTTATGGAAATAATATCTACAATTGGTACTTCGCTAGATATAGTAAAAAGGCTTCGTGAAATATCAAAAAATATTGAAGAAGCCGAATTTAAAAATTTGTTGGCTGATTTATCGAATGAGCTTGCAGACCTGAAATTGGAGGCTGTGTCTCTCAAAGAGAAGCTTGCCATCCTTCAAGAAGAGAATGCTTTGCTAAAAAAAGTATCCTCTACCGAAGAGGAAAAGCCTTCCGGAGTGAAGTGGGGCTGTTATCAGTTTTCGTCCGACGAAAACCTTTACTGTCCTGCGTGCTGGGACTCCAAACGGAGAAAGTCACTAACAACTCGGTTTGATTCTGAGTTCAGAACTTGTCCCGTTTGCAAAGCGGTTCTTGGTGCAGGCTAACAAGGTAGTCAACCATCGTTCGGAACCTCACCCACTTTTACACACACCTCCCTATACCTATGTGGAGGTACCAAAAGGAGGCTAAATGCAATACGAGGTTTTTGTTAGAAGGGCAGATTTATTAAAAATGAATATTCTAATGCTGCCAAGACTACTTCAAACTTATCTGGGACTTGGTCTTCTTGTTGCGTGTGCCGCATTAGGGGGTGTTCAGTCACTTAATAAGCATGGACCATTCATTTGGTTGAGCACCTCCTTCGTGGTGGGTTTTTTTATTTTTTTAATAATTTTATCCTTTACAGTAATCCTCCAAACAATTACAGCTACAGAGAGAAAAGGTACTATAGGTAA
>CAMLML010000101.1 GCA_946481095.1 uncultured Cellvibrio sp. | reverse complement strand
GCAGTAGTAAAAATAATACGTGGCACATAGTCCAATTTTTCCAGTAAATCAAACCCGGTTTCGCCCGGCATGTGTATATCCAAAAAAATAACATCGGGGCGCCTATCGAGAATAAGCTCCAGGGCGGGGACAGGATGCTCTGCTTCACCGACAACCTCTATTTCAGTGAATAATTTTAACATCTCCACCAAACCTTCACGTGCTATACGCGAATCTTCAACCACCACCGCTTTCATCATGATAATTCCTTTGGAAGAATTAGTTTTACACTAAATATTGAATCCGATTCTGTTACAGCAAATACAGCTCGATTGCCATAAAGTAATTTGAGTCGCTGTTCAATATTAGCCAAACCAATTCCTGTACCAGCCAAAGAATTGGAATGCGTATTTGGAATATCATTGACAATGGTGAAATGGATTTGATCGGAAATCACCTCCGCCGTCAATGTCACATCTCCACCGTGTCGCAAACAATCGATGCCATGTTTGATTGCATTTTCAATCAACAATTGCAAAATCATGGGTGGAATCAGATTGCAATAAATAGCCTGTGGAATTGAAATCACAACATTCAATCTGTTTTCCATCTGCACCCTGGCTATATCAAGATAACGATTCAATATCTCCAGCTCATCGCCAATCCTGACTTTTTCTTTTTTATTGGATTCCAATGAATAACGCAGAATGTCAGATAAGTCTGTAATCATTTTTTCGGTTTTAAGCGGATCCAGTCGAACCATAAATTTTATGTTATTGAGTGTATTAAACAAGAAATGCGGGTTGAGTTGATTGCTTAGATTGGCGAGCTGTGCTTCTTTCAAACTATTTTGCAAACGTAAATTCGTCAATTCAGTTTCTTTTACCAGCTGGCGAGTGACGATACCAATGTAGATAAAAATCCAACTCGCTACAAACAACATGGTTTGAAACCAATTGGTCACAACTAACTGGGACAATATAGTAGTAACAGATATATTGTGCTGAAGCAGAATTTTTTCTACATCCGTCCAGAAAAATGGTGTAACCAAACCCAGCATCAAGAGCGCCACTATCAAACCAGCGACCAAACTGTATCCCACTACCAAAAAAATATTGTTTCCTGTATTTAATTTATTCCACTGGCGAGTTTTATAGAGATATCGGTAACCCAGAACAGCCCATGTAAACAGCGGCAACCATAATAGCCCGCATAAAAAATTAAATAGCTTTTCTTCCCGCCACAATAAAATAATGACAGTTTGAATCAACGACAGAATCAATAGAATCGATCCGTGGTAGATCCAGAATTTTTTATTGCGCGGAAAGAAATCAATATTCATCAATCAAGCCCAGGTTTTAAGAGCGAAGATCCCATAATAAACCAAGTGCATTGCCACCAATACATTCAACATTGTGTAAAAAATGGCGTACAAGACTATCCATATTGGCACTGAATCATATTGATAAGTAAAAAACTTAAACAAACCAAAAAGCGTTATCGTCGGGTAGGCAATACTGAGCAAAAAAACAATCAGCGATAATATAGATATACTGGCATAGGCCTGTAAAAACAATCCACCGAGTGACATGCTAATCATAAGCGCAAAAAATATTACGCCTGAAATCAATGGCCAAATACGCATACGGACGCTGGAATCCATGGGAAGTTTTTTCCCGATTCGTCGCCCACCCCAAATCATAATGGCAATTAAACTACACAAAGTGATTATGCTGAGTGCAGAATAAAGCCCCAACACACCAAAGACCTGGAATGCAGGTACAGGTTTGAATAAATCTGTACTCACTTGAACCAGATCACCTTCAATCGGATCATTTACCAATGTAATTGTCTCCAAACCCGACCAGGCATCAATTAAATTATTGTCGTTCACTGCATAATCTTTGCTTTCCCATCCGCCGAATAAAGGGCTGCGATAGAGACGATTGTCATCAGTGCGAAATTTCATTACACCAAACGTAGCAATCACAAAACGACTCATATGATTGCGGAAGTTAACAGGCGTATAGTACCCATTCAATGTTTTGAATTTTTCAGGTAATGAAATAGGTTCGTGTTTAATAACCTTGTGATCTTTTGCTAAAAATCCGCGAATGGTTTTGGATATTTTATCCAGTGCCATTCCATTACCTGAGTTAAGCATAACAACATAACCCGCTTGCAATTGATTGCTGTAACTGAGTTCAGTCACACCGCCAAATACACCGCCATTATGACCATGAAATGCAATATGAAAATCGTTGTAACCTGTTGTGTAATTGGCGAGACCATAACCAGCTTTAATACCGGATGTGTTTCCCAAAGTCGTTTCGGGTGTTTCCATTCGATCAATCGATGCTTTTGAAATTAATTGTTGATTCTCGATTGATCCACGCGATACTAAAAATTTCAAAAAATTCGCCATATCTTTTGGCGATGAATTTATAGAACCTGCTGCTCGAAAAATGATATGCCAATAATCTTCCGGTTTATTATTCGTATAAAGTGTCGCCCCCTTTTGTTGATATAAATCTGTTTTGAAATAACTGGTAGACTGCATATCAAGTGGCTTGAAAAATGTCTCGCTTATATAGTCTTCGTATTTTTCGCCTGTGATCTTTTCAACAATATAAGCCACCACCGCTGCACCTGAATTGCAATAGGCATGACGCGTACCGGGAACCCAACGCGATTTACGTGAATCAGGATGATAATCAAGGCCTTCTTTGGTTGTCATGGAGTCAGGCGCGGAATAGGCGTATTCCGCTAAATGAATATCATCCCAACCGGTAGTGTGTTCCAACAAATGAACCAATCTAACGGGATGAGTTTCTTCCCAGGCATTTTCAAAATAAATTTCCGGCGCCAAATCACGAACTTTATCTTGTAAATTTAATTTTCCTTCCTCTTGTAATTTCAACACAGCCAATGCAGCAAACATTTTGGACACTGAACCAATGCGGAATAAAGTATTTTCATCTGCTTCTGCATGGGTTTTCAGATTAGCTTCACCCAATCCATCAACCCACGCAATTCCGCTGTTATCCACCAATGCAATACCAACCGCTGGCGTTTTGGTTTCCACGCGAATTTTTTCAATCGCAACTTTTAATTCATCAAGTGTTTTGGGTACTGGCTCATCCGCCATCACTGGCAAGCTGATCGTAGCGATGATGGTCAAAATAATTTTTACAAAACTGTGCATGGATAATCTCCGTTTTTATCTACGTGTGTTTTTATCTACTTTGAAAGAAACGATATTCTGGCAATTGATCCATGTTCCGTGGGGAATTGGTGCCAAAAGGTTTCTATGTGTGATGAGCGGCAAACCTGGCTAGTCACCCGCCGCTATTGCTGTCGGTCTTGGATTGGTAACGTCCTCGAATTTCTGGCAACACGATTGATCAGCGGCATTAGCAGCCACATTTTACAGCGTATGGGAAAATAAAAACCGGGTTAGGACAAACTATCTGGAAGACAAATTTTCCTGAAGATAATCTGCCCTGATTTTAAGCGCCCAGACCACCAGGGTGAACAATAAACAGGCACTGATAGCAACTAATGATTCAAATAGATGCGGGGAAAAAATCACAAAATATCCCTGACCTTTGATTAATGATGAAAAACTCGACACGGCAAAGGGCATCCAGAATAAGCGAAAAGTCTGCCAGGGATTAGCCATTAAGGATTGCCCGTTACCCACACTCAAGGTCAACGCAATTCCAATCACCACGCTGATTCCCAAGGCATTAATCCAGATTTTCGGATTGGCATCAAAACGAAAATAAACCGTAGTGAAATACCAAATGAGGTAGTACCAGAGAATTAATTTTCCGGGTTTGAGATGCGCAAAATAGTTGAATATGCCTACCACAGGCTTGCCCTTGTAAAATGAATCGATTGAACTCTCTTAACCGGTAATTTATTTAGCAGGATTAATGCCATGAACATACTGACAACTTTAGACAGTCAAACCAAGTAGCCTGATAACCATTTTGGCAATTGCAATAAGGAAACTTTTTATGCTCGACCATTTAGCGGTAGGTGATGAATATCAAAATGAATTGTCATCATTGGCGCCATCACAACGATTACATTTGATTTTATTGGGCGTTGATAATGTTTTACGCTCGGCAGCATTTTACGATGCACTGGGCTGGCAACGCGCTGTTACCAGCCATTCCGGATTTGTGAAATACGATATGGGTGGATTTGCCTTATGTTTAATTGGTAAAAAAGATTTAGCGGCAGATGCACTCTCGCCTACTGATCAGGGTTCAGGTTTTTCCGGTACTGCATTGGTGTATCTCGCAAAAACAGTTGAAGAAGTGCCACGCATTCTTGCCAAAGCAGTTGAAGCGGGTGGGACATTGGTAAAACCTGCAACCAAAACCCACTGGGGTGTTGCGGGCTATTTTCGTGATCCTGATGGTTATTTATTTGAAGTGGATTACGAAGATGCCTGGGTGTTTGATGATCAGCATCATTTGATTGTGTAATTTGTTAATCGATATGTAGGAGAAATCGTATGACGCAAGAAAATCCTTCCATTATTTCGCATTTGTCGTTGGGCACCAACCAATTTGAAAAAGCACGCGACTTTTATAATCGGGTTTTATCTACACTGAATATAAAATTAAAAGAAGATTATCCAGGCGCAGCAGGTTACGGAAAGCAATTTGTTGAATTCTGGTTGCAAACACCTATAGACGGCAAAGCAGCAACACAAGGCAATGGAACACATGTCGCATTTATCGCGGGTAACAAACAACAAGTACATGATTTTTACAACACCGCAATTGAAAATGGCGCCACCTGCGACGGCCCACCCGGACCAAGACCTTTATATACTGACGCCTACTACGGCTGCTTCGTTCGCGATCTGGATGGAAATAAAATTGAAGCGACTTTTTGGGATGAAAGTTTAGCTCCGCATTAATCGATAACACAAAAAACGTCACTTCATTCCTTTATTAGCCAAAGGCAGAAACAGTCGATGGGTTTGTTTGGTCCAATCAGACATCCAGATTTCCAGCTGTTCTGCCGGCATGGGTTTGGCAATTAAATAGCCCTGCATCATGCGGCAGTTTCGGCTTTGCAGCCAAAAAAATTGCTCTTCTGTTTCAACACCCTCGGCGATGGTCACCTTACCCAGTGCATGCGCCAAAGTGATAATGCTTTCAACTATGGCGGTTGATTCTTTTTCTATCATCAAATCGCGAATAAAACTTTGATCGATTTTTAAAATATCCACCGGAAAGTGTCGCAAATAATTCAAGCTGGAAAATCCGGTTCCAAAATCATCGATTGCAATGCGGTAACCATTTTCGCGCAGACGGTTCAACATAAAAATACTGTTTTTGGTATCGTCCATCAAAATGGTTTCGGTTAATTCCAATTCAAGTACTGATGATGTGAGTGCCGCCTCAGCCAATAGTTTATTCAGTTTCCACAAAAAATCGGTTTGCCGGAATTGCAATGCAGAAATGTTGACACTGACTAATAAAGAAATGCCACGGGATTGCCATAGTTTGATTTGGCTAACTGCTTCTGCCAATACCCAATCACCCAATCCGATAATCAAACCGGTTTCTTCTGCCAGGGGAATAAACTCTGCCGGCGAAATCAAACCTCGCTCTGCATGACGCCAACGCACCAGCGCTTCCAATCCGTCAACTTCACCCGTAGCCGCAACAATTTGCGGTTGGTAATGCAATTCAAATTCACCCTTATCTATAGCGTTGCGTAAATCATTTTCCAGTGTGAGCCGATAAAGTGTGCGCGAATTTAATGAGGGTGTATAAAACTGATAATTGTTGCGACCTTTTTCTTTGGCGAGATACATAGCCGCATCTGCATTTTTAATTAATTCATCTCCGGTTTTACCATCTTCAGGATAAACCGCAATACCGATACTGGGCGTAATACGCAAACTCATATTGTTAATCGAAAAAGGGATCTGCAATAAATCGCGTATTTTGATGGTTAAATCAGCCAAACTACTTTCATCACGCACGCTCGGGAACATCACAATAAATTCATCGCCACCCAAACGTGCAACTGTATCGACCGTACGTACCGCACTCACCAAACGCTCGGCAACCTCTACCAATACCTGATCGCCCGTCGCATGCCCCAGCGAATCATTGATATTTTTAAAACGATCCAGATCAATAAATAACAAACCCAATTTTTCGTGCAATCGATTGGCCTGTGCCAAAGCCATACCCAGTCGGTCGTTCAATAAAATGCGATTGGGTAGCCCGGTTAAATTGTCGTGATGCGCTAAAAAATCAATGCGCTCGCGTGAATTTTTATATTCAGTAATATCGCTGAATATCGCCACATAATTTTCAATTACACCTGCTGTATTCAACACACGACTAATCGAAAACCAACAGGGGAACATTTCACCGCTGGTGCGTTTGTTGAGCAATTCACCTTGCCAGTGTCCGGTTTCATGTAATTGATGCACTATTTCACGATAGCGGCTTGCACCTTCAAAACGAATGCCTATAGCCAACACATCTACACCAAAAATATCGGCCTCTTTCACGCCCGTCATATTTTCAAATGCTTTATTCACCGAAATTGCGCGAAAATGGATATCGGTAATCAAAATCGCTTCACTGCTGGATTCAAAAATATTTCCCCACAAACGCAATTGGTTTTCATATTTTTTGCGTTGGGTAATGTCACGCACCACCATCAACACTTCGAGATCATTTTGCGGAACCAGACGCGCTTCCCAATCGCACAATCGGGTTCCATCCGGTGACCACTGGAATTCAAGATATCCAATATTTTTTTCGGCGAGCGCTTGTCGCAAGCACTCTTCCACCAACGCATAAATTTCAGGTACCAGATAAGTGTGATTTTCAGCTTCCGGCAAGTGATACCATCCCGACCAATTTTGTACGCCCACACCCGCTTGCACTTCACTCACGCGCCCGTCGATACGCACACACAAAATAATGTCAGGCAGGTTAGCCAGCAGCGCGCGATTTTTGCCTTCGCTCACACTTAATTTGGCCATGGCTTGTGCCGAGCGCAGCAAATATTTCACCCGATATGGCAAGGTGCCCCATGCCACGGGTTTGGTAATAAAATCGGTAGCACCGGATTCATAGGCATAACGAATGGATTCCAGATCATCCAAGCCAGTGACTATTGCAACCGGAATGGAAAGATCGACATTTTGTGCACGCATTTCACGGCACAACTCATAACCATCACCATCAGGCAACACCACATCCAACAAAATCAAATCAAATTCAAATTGTCGAAATAATTCGCGCGCGCGCGTGCAACAATCTGCCGTTTCCACAATAAAACCGGCTTCTTCCAAAGTGGCTTGCATCATCATTCTGGCTGCCAATTCGTCATCAACAACCAAAATTCGTTGCGCTGGTTCAGGCTTCATAATTTGCCCTCCAACTCATCCCAATAAGCAAGACTTGAACGATAGTATTGTTTGATTTTTTCGAGGAATTCTTGCGCCCTGCTTAAGTCCCCTTTCAAAGCGCTGGCTTCCAGTTGCTTGCACAAATCCGCCAGCGACCGAATACCCAAATTGGCAGCTCTGTTTTTAATACTGTGTGCCGTTTTAAATACTGCACTCGCTTGTTGGCTGTTGATGTTTTGTTCCAACACGGCCAACAATTCCGGCGTGGATTGTCGAAATAATTGCACTACGCTGGCCAGTAATCCGGGGCGCAAATTGCGTAATTGCTGCAATAAGGTTTCATCTATATCCAACAATTCACGCAAATTTCCCTGACGAGTTTGTGAACGATTTTCTGCCGAAATCCAGCGCGCCAATATTGCCGCCAACTGCTCCAGATTAAAGGGCTTGCTCAGATAATCGCTCATACCGGCAGCCAAACATAATTCCCTGTCGCCAATAATGGCGTTGGCTGTCAGGGCAATAATTGGCAACTCCGCCAATTGATGTTGTTTTTCATAAGCTCGCCAGTGATCGGTTGCTTCAAACCCGTCCATCAATGGCATTTGACAATCCATCAGTACCAGATCAAATGTTTCATGAAGCATTCGATCCAATCCTTCCTTACCGTTTTGTGCAACCTGTGGTGATATTCCAAGATTGTGCAACATGGCAATCACCACTTCCTGATTGACTGGATTATCTTCTACCAACAGGACTCTCGCGTTTAATGTCCGGGCCGGAGAAATATTGGCAGTCGTCAGTTCCGGTGACTTTTCCGCAGATACTTTCCCGGAAATCTCTCCCGGATGGCTTCGGGATTTCACTTTGGCGAGTAGCTGGTTATAGAGCTCTGACTGACGAACCGGTTTTATCAAACGCGGCAACTGATCCTGACTGTTGATTAATATTTCTGCGCTGCTCAGCACAATAATATCCACTGACTTTATTTGCGGATTGGTTTCCTGTTTGATTGCCTGAATAAGCTGGCTGCCATCCATACCCGGCATCATCCAATCAGTCAGCAACACATCAAAAGGTCTTTTGCGCAACCAGATCAGTGCTTCCGGTGCCGAACTGGTCATTACCGGATCAATTTTCCAGGAACGCAGCCAATTCCCCAGAATTTCCAGATTGGTGAGGTTGTCATCCACTACCAACACCTGCAGTGTTTCAAAACCCTCTATCCACTGGTGATTGCGTGAATCCTCGATCAGGGGCAGGGTTAACTCAAAATAAAAACGACTGCCTTTGCCGGGAGTGGACTCGCACTGAATCTCACCTTTCATCAAACCAATAATGCGCTGGGAAATAGCCAGCCCCAAACCTGTGCCACCAAAACGCCGGGCCATGGTGGAGTCGGCTTGCGAAAATGCCTGAAATAGATTTTTGCGTTGCGTATCACTAATGCCTATGCCGGTGTCGCTCACGGAAAACTGGATGGTCACCGACTCTGCTGTTGCCCGGATAATCCGCACATCCAGCATCACTTCTCCTTTCTCGGTAAATTTGATGGCATTGCTGAGCAAATTGGTCAGCACCTGGGCCAGCCTTGCGGAATCCAGATACACCGATAAAGGTGGCAAGGGTGTATTGCACAACAGTTCCAGATGTTTGGTTTGCGCTATGGGCGCGTAACGTTCGACCAGATCCTCAATCATCAGGTTTAACTGACAACTTCGCGCCTCCAATTCCAGCTTGCCCGCTTCAACTTTGGAGAAATCCAGAATGTCGTTAATGATTGCCAGCAAATCTTCACCAGAACTGCGGGCAACACGGGCAAAACGTTTTTGTTTGGTATTCAGCTCTGTTTCCAACAACAAACTGGTCATGCCCAAAATGCCATTCAGTGGCGTGCGGATTTCATGACTCATCACCGCCAAAAACTCACTTTTGGCTTTGTTGGCGGACTGGGCTTCCTCCATTGCCAGTTGCAATTCCGCTGTGCGCTGCTGAACCCTTTCCTCCAATTCTTCCTGTTGTTTGCGCAGACGATGATCCTGTTGCTGGATTCGATCCAGCATATTGTTAAAACGCAGTGTCAACTGGCTGACTTCATCCTGGGTATTAACCGGTTCGGCACGCAATTCATAACGTCCCTCGCGACCTATTTGCTCTGCCAATTGACTGAGAGTTGCCAAAGGTTTTAATAATCCCGGAATCAGAACACGGGATAAAAGCCCTGCCAGTAGCAATACCAGCAAAGCCGCAACACCAACATAGGTTAATTGCTCAAGGAACTGTTGTTGCAGATGCTGCAAGGTGTAATCCAGCTCCAGATAACCCAGACTTTCATCCTGCCAGCGAATCTGTGCCTGTATTCGCTCTACCCCATCCACGGAAGTATCCCGAGCCTTGTAACTGGCCAGAATCTGCTGATCATTCAGTATCACTCTGGCAGCCGCTATATCAGTTTCCACACTCAATGAATTCAGGAATTTTTCGGCTGACACTGCATCCAGAAACATACTGGGTGCAGCCAGATTGTAAGCAGTCATCTCGGCCAGAGTCTGCAGTTGCCGCTGCACCTGGTTTTGGGCTGAGGAATATTGGTGCCACACACTGAGTAAAGATACGAACAGCACGGCGACCGATGACAGCAACATGGCACGTGCACCCAGCCTGCGGGCAAGGGAATAGGTCTTCATCTTGCCTCTCCCTGATAGTTTTTTGCCAACTTGAGTAACTGGCTACTGGCCGTCACTTTAGCCTGTGCCAGAGCGTGGGAATTAACGTAAAACTCCATGCGGTTGTCTCTGGATAACACCAGAGAAAAACTCACTCGCGGATCTGGCGTGGTCACTTCATTGGTCATCAATACCAAACCTTCCGGCAGGGTTTGGTTTATTTCAGGCAAGACTTCAGGTGACAACAGATAGAGCACCTGACATTCGTTATAGGAAGGCTGGATCGTCAGAAAGTGGATAACATTCAATTTACGTCCCGACAGGACTTTTTCGTGCAAAGGCTGCAAGGCTTCCTGCAACCCGGGCTGATCCCCCATCACACAAAGCGTGATTTGTGGGCCCTTCCCCGGCCACTCAATAAACTTGATGAAGTTGTACACAAATGCCATGCGCAACGAGACTTCAGACGCAAACAACTGCACAGGCAACAGACATAGGTAGACCGCCAGCAAATATCCAGCTGTCCTTCTAATCTGCCGAATACTGACCAGCCGCCGAAAGCGCCTTTTCGTCTTACTTAATCTCAAATAATCTCCTTCTGAAAAGTCTTTACCATCCTGACCGAGCCACATAAAACGAGCTGCTTAAAAATGGATACACCAAGTCAGATTAGGTATAGATAGATTTAATGACTAAATCAAATTTGTGGTTTTTTATAGACTTTTCGCCACAATAGTTTTATGAGCGTGGCGTCAATAAACATGCATAAACCAAAAAAGTACGCTGGGGGCCGTTGCGCCAAAGCCAAATTTTTTGAGGGGGGCTTAACTCGGAGGATTCCGAAAGTGAGGGGTCTTGCTGAACAAGCGTCGTTAATAATTTTGGATCCAGATAATTAAACAATTTATTTTTCCGTGCCAAATCGTCAAGCAGCTGCTCTGCATGGACAAAACTGTTTTTCTCAATTTCATTCAACTCCTGCTGAGTGCAAATCTGGTTTGAACTAACATCTGTAACCAATAACACCTGTCCTTGATTATGAATTAATTCCCTCATGACCTTTAGGTGGGTGACTAGAAGAGTAATTAATCCCGCCTGGAATAACCTATGCTGCTCACCCAAAGCCAATCTGAAGGTCAACAGTATCTGACTGACCAAACAGCAAGAAACAACGGTATCAAAAGGCCCCGGCAATAATCGGGATATAGTGGCTGAGGTATCATTCGGAAAACTTATGAATGCTTCAGGTGTTGTTTTCATATCACGCCAGTCCGAGATACAGGTGTTCAGACCGGATAAATCCAAGGGAGCATGCAAAAATATTTTCGCAGCCAATAGCGGAGTCAACCGGGATTTTGCAAACCTTACGGCATCCTGGTCTATATCGACTAAATGTACCTCGTCAAACTTTTCTGCCAATCTCGCAAGGTCAACATCCAGACAATTTCCTGCACCCAAAAGACAAAGACGCCCCTTTGAACTCGCCAATGCGAGAATTTGTTCAGTCAATTGTGCTCTATGGTTAGCAAAATAGGAGGCGAATGATCTGGACTCTTTGTTTGAAGCTTTCTGTAAATCATTTTGGATTTTTATATGATTCATACAAAAAAAATCATCACAAACTAATAAGCTCATAAAAGGGTGCTTCGCTGTAAAAAATCCTGAAAATCACTTCAGCAAAGCAACCCAATTTACAATAACTGCCTACCTGAAGATCCCGGGGATTGCTTGGTAATACATGCTGGTGTCATCACCCAAAGTAAAATTATTAACACCAAAAGGTTTGCCTAATGCCATCCAATAATCATTAGTCGATCGCAAATTTCTGGAAGTGGCTGATGAAGTCTGTGCGCCGCTGTGCTGCCACATTTGACCGCCAATGAATCCGGTAGCTGCACCCCCAAACATAAGCCAAGGCATGTTATCCCAACTGTGGTCAGCGTTCGCCACCTCCGTGATATAGGCCAAAACTGTCGTATCAAAAATCGGTTTACCTGTCATGTCCGTCGTTTCTTTCAAGCTCTTTAAAAACTCTGCCAAGCGCTGCGCATACCAAACCTCAATACGCAGTAAAAACTCGGTTACATCAGCATCCTTTGGCTTATGACTAGTGGTGTGATGCACTTTAAAAGTAGACGGACTGGGAGGCCACATATCAGCAAAACTGACATGGTTCGTACCTGGTGACCACTGAAAGCTAACTGTGCGTGTCAAATCACATTTAAATGCAGCACGTATAGTTGCCAAATGCAGCTCTCCCAAAGTGCGATGTTTAACATCATCGCGCTCCGCAGCAACATTATCACTGTCATATGCGTTAGTACGTGTACCCACATTAATGACTTCCGGCGCTGCAGGCTTAACACATGAAGGATCATTAGTGTTATTGTCGAGCTCCTTTTCAAGCTCCCGCACTGAAACTTCATAGGCATCGAGTTTATCCCGCTGGGATGCCGGCGCAACCGCACGCATACGCTGTAAATCTTTCAGAGCAAAATCCAAAACACTGCGCTTTTCTTGTCTTGCACGAGTTAAATCATCGCTAGCTCCACCAGGCATCAAAGTCCCAAAGATTCTCTCGTAGGAATCTTTGGGCTGGTAATAAGGACGCATGGGTGCTCTTGCACCGGAATAAGATAAATGCCTCGTTGACACTTCAGGGGTGTCTGCGCGCTGGTCACAAGAGGCCTGTATTGATTTGACGGGTGCGCTACTCAGGTAAGGCGATGATTCCAAAAGTAATTGATCAACACTTTTACCTTCGGATTGGGGATCATCACCACCATTACCCGCATACAAATTAGGACACTTGCGACCTGTAACTGTTAAAACTGTGCCACGCTCATGACCACCGCCTGAAGATCCTGCATGCGGTAAACCCAGCCCTCTGAAAACGACCATATCCTGCCTAAAACTCTCAAGTGGCTGGAGTATTCTGGATAGCTGATAGTTCGCCAAATTAGTGCCTGTTCCGCTTGGCCACCAAGCACTCTGTATTGTTCCAACAGGACGCTGGAACACTATTAAACGGCGTGGATCCAAAGCACCTTGTTCTTGCGCAATTGCACGACCCACCCAGCTACTTAAACCAACCGCTCCACCCAGGCCAGCTATAAACTTACGACGACTGATCTCATACTTATTCATTTTGATGCCTCCGGAACTCGAACCGACATTGAAGGCGATGAAACAACTGCCTTTATTACGTCAGCCAAGGTGCTTTGCTGATTTAAATTTTTTGTAATATCAGTCACTTCACAGTTGTTACGCTGTATACCGTCTATACCTGTGCCATAGGCAAGCATATGGCGGGTAACACATTCCACGAAATCTGACCGCCCCGCCACCAGCTGGGAAAACTCAATAGGTCCATCAATAAAACCTGTGAACGCAGTCATCTTGCTGAAGTCCACTCTACTGTGGATAGCCATGCCTCGCTCATCTGTAGCACGATAGCCCCCTATGGCGTTGTAATTTTCAAACATAAGCCCATAAGCATCGAATTGATTGTGGCAACTGCTGCAAGGCATAGTTGCCGCTCTGAATTCTGCCCTCTCCTGCTCGGTTGAATCTGATGTCAATTGAGCTTCAACCTGAGCGACAACACTCTCGGGGGGCGGAGGGATTTTTGGCAAGCAGAGTAATGGCCCGTTAACAAACAGCCCTCTTGCTACTACAGAGGTCTCGTCGGTTCTGGAGAAAGCTGTTAAAAAACTCGCTTGAGTTAACAAACCGGACCTGGGCAAGCCTGTCAAATCAACCTTTTCGAATTTACTGCGATCCATGCCCGGGAACCGAATACCATAGAGATCCGCCAAAGCCCCATTCACAAAAGTAGTCTTACTCGTCAACACATTATTGAGTCCGCCACTCCACAAATGCTCACGTAAAAATAGACGGGTTTCCTCGTACATCTGGGACGCTAAATTGGCTGAATATTGTGGGTAAGTTTG
>CAMLML010000100.1 GCA_946481095.1 uncultured Cellvibrio sp. | reverse complement strand
CCATTCGGAAATTGAATAGGCTCCATCAGTTTCAGCACAGTCTGCTTTGAAAATGGCAGACATGCTGCCCATTTCATAACGACGACCTTCATTTGGAGTTAATACAATCGGTTTGCGCATTTTTTATTTCCCGATACATATTTAAAAAAATCTACAATTTAAACGCTAATACCTTATCAATTCTTCGACCATCCATATCGACGATTTCCAAATTCCAATCTTGCAGAGTAATTTTTTCGCCAGCGACGGGAACGCGGCCGATAATGAGCATAATTAATCCGTTGAGTGTTTGGTAATTGCCTTCTTCAGGTAAGTTTTCGATTTTCAGACAATCTTTTAAATCAACAATTGGTAACATTCCGTCAAGTAAAAATGAACCATCGTCGCGACGAATAATATAAGCGTCTTCTTCATTGCCCGAAATAAATTCTCCGGTTAACGCCTCCAGTAAATCCTGCAAGGTAACCAAACCTTTAATAGTTCCATATTCATCGACTACAAACACCATTTGGCTGTGTGATGAGCGGAAAAATTCCAGAAGCTCCATACCAGTTAAGGATTCTGGCACCAGATGACAGGGTTGTACCATGCTCGCCAGATCAACAGTTTGAGTGCGAATTGCTTCGGCCAATAATGCCTTGGCATTAATTACACCAATTAAATTATCATTATTTTTTTCACATACAGGAAAACGTGAATGGGGGGATTGCATAACACGCTTGTAATTTTCTTCTATGGGTAATGCTGCATCAAGATAAACAATATCCGAGCGCGGCACCATTAAAGATGCAATATTGCGGCCTTCCAAACGCAATACATTTTTTACCATGGTATGTTCTTGTTGTTCTATTACTCCGGAACTTGAACCTTCATCCAGAATGGCGTGAATATCCTCCTGAGTAACATTTTGATCCTGTGTTTGATTAAACCCCAGCACACGCATCATGGTACGGGTTGAGGCAGATAATAAAAACACAAAAGGTTTGGTGGCTATGGCAAGGATTTGCATCGGCTTTGCCATAAAGCAGGCAATACGTTCAGCACTCACCTGCCCTATGCGTTTAGGTACCAACTCACCCACTACAATTGACAAATAAGTCACCACAACTACTACCAAAACTGTCGCCACATTGTCACTCAGTGACACCGGAATACCGAATGTTTGTAACCAGAGTGCAAAAGGTTCAGCGAGAATCGATTCACCAAAAATACCATTCATTATGCCTATCGATGTAATACCAATTTGCACTGTCGATAAAAATTGCGTGGGATCCTCAGCCAGTTTTAATGCTGCTTGCGCAGAAGAATTGCCTTTTGAGGCCAGCACCATCAATCGCGATTTCTTCGCCGTCACAATTGCAATTTCAGACATGGCAAACAAGCCATTCAACATAATCAAGCCAAGCAGTACAAAGATTTCCATGAATTTTCCGGTAGAAATATCGGCCTTCAAAAATATCGGGGGACTAGAATATCAGAAACACTTGTGAATTAAACATTCTCGATATAAAGCACTATGATCAGAGCAATTCCCAATACAGCCACAATAGCAT
Source organism: uncultured Cellvibrio sp. (assembly GCA_946481095.1). The sequence goes on along the minus strand of CAMLML010000100.1, from coordinate 12,833 downwards.
TAACTGCCATTCCCCACTTTGCAGCATAACCTGGAGGAAACTCTTGAGGATTCAGTGTTTTTAAGATAACTGAATATTGTCTTGCAGAATAAACAGAAGACACCGAACCCAATAAAATAAAAGCCAATCCCAACCAAAATGTCAGTTGGCTATTGCTTGTTTTATCAGGCTCAAACACACGCAATAACAACCCGGCGCGCTCCACCATAAAACCAAACGCAATCAATGCAAGGCTGGTTCTATTCCAAGCCAACAAAGTGCGTTCAGCCGCAAATAAAACTCTTGGATCTTTCAGGTCAGACATGGGTTTTCTCTTTATAATTCTGATTAATTTTTATACCATCTGGCTAAATAAAATTTGGCCAATATTAGAGCGATTAATAAAATAAAAAAATTAATCACTGTAAGTATTTCAGGAAAATGAAAAATTTCACCTCTTGTAACCCAACGATGGCCATCGAAAATTAAATTAATTATCAATACCATATAGATCCATAAATAAATGGCTTTTTTCCCTTTAACTGTACAATCCCATATGGAAAACAAAATATAAGTTATTGCAACAGCAACAATGCCCATTTCCAGACTAAAAAATTTAACAGGATCATCACCATAAATACCGACAAGATTTATTATTAAAATAAAGACGGCCTCTATAGCAAATAAAGCAAAGACGACATAAGCAAGCATTGGGGTATTCGATACAAATGATTTAAACATGGCTATAATTTTTATCTCTCTTTAGGTTTTTTTATAAACAGAATTTACACATTCCTGCGCCCATAAACAATCCGATAAAGCGCAGGCAATACTAACAAAGTTAATAAGGTAGAAGAAATTATTCCGCCAATAACAACTGTTGCGAGGGGTCTTTGAACTTCTGAACCAATGCCGGTATTAAATGCCATGGGAATGAAACCCAAACTGGCGACCAATGCGGTCATCAATACTGGCCTTAATCTTGTAAGAGCACCTTCCAGTATTGCGGCGTGTAAATTACCATTTTCTTTCCATAAATTGCGGATAAATGACAGCATCACCAAACCATTTAATACCGCAATACCTGACAGCGCAATAAAACCAACTGCTGCCGAAATAGAAAAAGGCATATCGCGTAACCACAACGCAAAAATACCACCGGTTAATGCCAATGGAATTCCGGTAAAAATAATCAATGCATCTTTAACGGAACCAAAAGACAAGATTAACAATCCCAGCACCATTAATAATGTTAAAGGTACAATAATAGCCAAGCGTTGGTTGGCAGAATTCATCTGTTCAAAAGTCCCGCCATAATCCAACCAATAACCTGCAGGTAAGGTCAATTCCTGTGCAATTTTTAATTGAACTTCGGTAACAAATGAACCCAAATCGCGTTCGCGAACATTCGCTGTCACCACCACCAAACGTTTGCCATTTTCTCGACTGATTTGATTGGGCACAGGAATGAATTCAATTCGTGCAACTTCTGATAAAGGAACATAACCGGGCGCTTGCGCAATTGATATTGGTAAACGCATTAACACATCCGGTTGTATGCGCATATTTTCCGGTAAGCGAATCACCAAATCAAAACGTCTGTCACCCTCAAATATTATTCCGGCATGAGTACCTGCCATTGCAGTGGAAACAGTATCTTGCAAATGCTTCATATCCACCCCATAAGCAGCCATTGATTGACGATTGGGAATCACAGTGATCATAGGCAAACCTGTTACCTGCTCAACACGTGCATCAGCAACACCTTCTATGGATTCAACAATTTCCAGTACTTGATTGGCAGAGTTCAGTAATTGATTTAAATCGTCCCCCATGACTTTTATGCCGAGATCAGAGCGAATACCGGAAATTAATTCATTAAAACGCATTTCAATCGGTTGAGTAAATTCATAATTGTTACCCGGAATTTCTTTCACCGCTTGTTCAATCGCTTTAACCAAATCCTGTTTTGAACGATTAGGATCTGGCCATTGATTGCGCGGTTTCATAATCACAAAATTATCGGCAACACTGGGAGGCATAGGATCAGTAGCGACTTCTGCGGTTCCCAATTTGGCAAATACTTTATCTACCTCCGGAAATTGTTTGATGCGTTCTTCCAATAATTTTTGCATGCCAACAGCCTGATCCAGGCCTGTGCCCGGAATACGCAAAGCGTGCAGTGCTATATCACCTTCATCCAGTTGTGGAATAAATTCAGAACCCAGTCTGGTACTTAACCAACCGCATAACACTACCAATAAAAAAGAAAAACTGATCAACCACCACCGAAATTCAAGTGACATTTTTAATAAGGGTTGATAACAATCTTTTATTTTTCGCATCACAGCATTTTCATGTTCAGCAACTTTCGCCGTCATGAAACACGCAATCGCAGCAGGAATAAAGGTAATGGATAAGACCAATGCAATACTGAGTGCCATCACCACTGTGATTGCCATAGGGTGAAACATTTTTCCCTCAACGCCGATTAAGGTGAAAATTGGCAAATACACCAGAGTGATAATCGCAACACCAAACAAACTTGGGCGAATCACTTCATTGGTAGCATCAAAGGCCAAAGCCAATCGTTCATGCAAATCCATTTTGCCTTGCAACCTCTGTGCTTCAGCCAAACGGCGAATGGTATTTTCGACAATAATTACTGCACCATCCACTATCAAACCAAAATCCAACGCACCCAGGCTCATTAAATTGGCTGAAACACCGGCTTGCACCATTCCACTAATTGTCATCAACATAGTGATGGGAATGACTGCAGCGGTGATTAAGGCTGCACGAAAATTTCCCAATAGAAAAAATAATACGGCAATAACCAGCAATGCACCTTCAAGTAAATTTTTTTGTACAGTTGCAATAGTTTTATCGACCAACCGGGTTCGGTCATAAACGACTTGCGCAATAACACCTTCAGGTAAAGAGGCATTAACTTCTTTAAGCTTGATAGAAAGTTGGTAAGCAACACTGCGTGAATTTTCACCCATCAACATCATCGCCGTACCCATCACAACTTCTTCACCATTTTGTGTTGCGGCACCAGAACGTAATTCCTTGCCAATTACAACATCAGCAAGGTCGCTAATCCTGATTTTGACACCTTCGCGCTCTGCAACAATCACATCGCCAATATCATCTATATTATTGAGTTGACCCTGTGTGCGAATCAGCCATTGCTGGCCTTGTGTTTCGATATAACCTGCCCCCTGGCTTTGGTTATTGCGTTCAAGCGCTTCACGGATTTGATCCAGACTGATTTGCAAATGAATTAATTTTTCCGGCCTGGGTGTTATGTGATATTGCTTGTTGTAACCACCAATGGTGTTGATTTCAGTTACACCTTTAACCTGCAGTAATTGTGGACGAATAATCCAATCCTGAATTTCCCTTAATGCCATCGCATCGTATTGTTGTTGTGCATCCGGTTTTGCTTCAACGGTGTACATAAAAATTTCACCCAAACCGGTTGCCAATGGCCCCATTTCCGGCTCAATACCTGAAGGCAGTAAATTTTTTATTTGCACCAAACGTTCACTGATTAATTGCCGCGCAAAATAAATATCAGTGCCATCTTCAAACACTACAGTGACTTGTGACAAACCATAACGTGATAGTGACCTTGTATAAGCCAGTTTTGGTAAACCATAAAGTGCCGTTTCAATGTGCCAGGTAATTCGCTGTTCACTTTCCAGAGGAGAATAACCCGGTGCCTGGGTATTAATTTGTACTTGTACATTGGTGATATCAGGAACTGCATCAATAGTTAAACGTTGATAGCTAAAAATCCCCGTCATAATCAGGATCGACAGTGTAAACATCACCAAGAAGCGTCGTTCAATTGCAAAACGCAATAGATATTCAATCATCGTTATTCTCCTTAATGGTCATGTGCTGCGCCGGATTTTTCCAAATCGGCTTTTAACAAATAACTGTTTTCAACAACATACTCATCACCTGATTTAATACCGCTGAGCACTTCGGTAAATTTTCCATCCGTTTTACCTAATTCCAACGGACGAATTTCATAGGTATTTCCTACTTTGATAAATACCACCTGCCAATCACGAAAAGTTTGTAAAGCACGATTATCTACCCGCAATTCAACCGGAATTTTTTCAACCGATACTTCAGCTACGACTGCTTCATTGGCAAGCCATTTTTGTTGTTGATTGTCTACGGCAATTCTCACCAGTGACGTTGATGAATGATCAATATCAGGCAGTATGGATTCTACTTTGCTGAAAATCTGTTGCTGTTGATGCTGAATAACAGCCGTCTGACCTGCTTTTATTTGTATCGCGTCTTTTGCAAACACATGCAGCAGTGCAGTCATCTGACGATCATCAACAATTCTGATAAGAGTATTATTTTCTGTTATTTCTCCTGGATTAATATTTCGCTCTACCACTTTTCCTGCAATAGGTGCGGTGACGTTATAGAGACTTAAACTGTCGTTAGCCTCAATACTTAATAAAACATCACCGACATTCACATAATCACCCAGTGCTATATTGATTTTTTTAACCACTCCGGGAAATCTGGCTTTAATATTTCGTTGAAATTCAGGCGCAACTATCAGCTTTCCATAAATTGTTATTTTTTTATCTATATCACCTGCACCGGCTATAGCGGTGGTAATGCCGGATGCCTTTGCTGTATCCGCTGACAATTCAATGCGTCCTTCATAAGATGGGAAACTCCATTGATATTGTTTATTTTTATATTCTGCTTTTACCAGCACATCAAATGAATGTGGCTCTTCTACTATTTGTTGGCTGCGTAAGAAATCATTTTGTTTAATAAACGTAAAATGATCGATGATTCCGCCCAAGCGGGTTAATTGCACAGACAATTTTAAATCTTCTGGTGGAATTGAATTTTCATCAATACTGGCCCAAACACGATATTCCGGTGGAACGCCCTGCTCAAAAATACTAAGCTCCAATTCAAAATGCCCATCCACCAGCAAGCGTCCATTATGCGGGCCTTTTTCTGTCTCATCATGATGCTCATCTTCTTCATGAGCGTGACCATGATCACCGGAAGCCCATAGGGGCAGACATATAAAAATGAATAGGCTCAAGAATAATCCTGAAAACCAATGAAAAATTTTTGATTTTTTTGTCATTTCTGAAAACAGTGTGGATTCCTGCTTACGCAGGAATGACAGTGTACTTGTGAGTTCTTGCCTTCGCAGGAAGGACAGCGTGTTAGTGTTTGTTTTCATGATTAGTCTTCCTTCAAATAGGAGTTGGCCGTTAGCCTTTCAAGGCGGGCATGTAATAGATGTGCTTCTGTTGCGGCATCAACCAATAGATTTTTCGTTTCCAACAATTGTTTCTGCGCTAAATTAAATTCCAGATAGCTGTATCGACCCTGCGAAAAGGCTTTGGTTGTTTTAAACATAGCTTGTTCAAGTTGCGGCAACACTTCTTGTCGTAATAATTCGACTTGATTCAATGCTGTTTGATATTCGGCGTAAATACTGCCGAGTTCTGCTGCTGCCTTTAGGTGTACAGCATCGCGCTCTTGCTCAGAGAGGGATTGATTGGCAATTGCCGTATTAATTGCACCGGATGATCGCCCTTTTTGCCCCAAAGGAACACTGACACCAATAACCATAGCGGTATCATCCGTCGATTGAAATTGACGGATGCCGGCATTCCATTGGAGATCAGTATGCCCATCTGCACGGAGTTGTTTTATTTCAGCTGTTTTGACGGCAAGATCCTGATTTAATAAATCAATATCGGGGTTTTTATCCAATTTCATCATCCAGTCATTCAATGGTCTGGATGGTAAAAATTGAAACAAATCTGCATTGACATGTGAAAATCCGGGGCTTGTGTCTCCCCAATAAAAACCCAACCGTATTTTTTCACTATTCAATAGCGTTTTTGATTTATTTAATTCGATAGCAACCATCGCTTGGGATGCTTTGGCTCGCAATAATTCAGCATCAGACAATCGCCCCGCTTGAATCAAACCTTGAATTAACTGCAAATTTTCTGTAGCTATCTGATAAAACTTTTCCTGCAGTTTCACTCTTTCCTGTGCAGCCAACACCAGAATAAATTGCTGTGTTACCTCTGTAAGCAAATTGGCAATAATCACTCTTTCCGATGACATCAAGGCAGACTGACGCGCAGTCATCAATTGCGAACGCGCTTCACGCGGATTGCCCAATTCAATAACAGAAGATAAGGACAAAGTAGTTTCACTGGCATCCACACCGGAAAATTCTCCGGTACCCGCAATATTTTCTATTGCACCGGAAATTTCCCATTGGGGTTTTAATGCGGCTGTTACTTTTTCACCAGCCAAGGCTTGATATTTAAATTGATAAGCTTGCAATGAAGGATTTTTATTTAAGGTTGAACGAATGGCATCATGCAAACTAATGGGTTCAGAAATCGATTCAGCCAGGACAGTCATCGAAATCGATAAAAATCCTGTTACAACAAAAATAGTTTTTAAGTTAGGAAACATTATTTTCCTCCGGCATTAATAAAAAACACTGCCCTCACCCCTAGCCCTCTCGACAACAGCTCCATGGTTGCTCTATCTCCTGCATCCATGCAGTCGCCCCTGAGGGAGAGGGAATAAATAACTTCGCATCAAGTTAAATAGGGAGTCGTCCCCTCTCCCTCCGGGAGAGGGTTAGGGTGAGGGCCACTAAAAATTATTAAGCGGAAAAACCGGAGGAGCTCTAACTGCAGGTCGTAAACCTGTTCTGGATTGAAGATAAAAGTTGGAATAAATAAAGAAGGGTTTAAACGCAGCAATTAAAATCAATAACAATACAACAGCAACCAATAATGGCAGAACAAAATCCAGTTTATTAATTTTGGTAATCACCCACTGCTGTAATTCAATATCCTGATCGTCATGCACTTCTTGTGGATGGTGATCATGACTATCCACCATTTGCAAATGAATAGACAATGGTGGCTCCTGGCCATCAAAACACACATGCGCACGCATACTGACACAACTGACTAAAAGCCAGAAGGTCAATAAAATCCAATAAACAGATTTAGGCACATTATTGTTCAAAATAAGAGTCCTGCCTGGAACCTTTGATATCAATCAACAGACGCAAGTCTAGCCTGATTTTTATCAATATGGGAGTCAATAAACAAACCTGTGTCATAAATAATTCATATCCCGCGGTTAGCCTTCAGGCAATTTTGGAGGCCAGATATGTTACGTATTATTGTTTTAATGTTGTTGGGCGTTTCTATTGTTGTGCAATCTGAAGAAATATCACCTCATGAACAACAACGATTACTCTTATTAAAGAATACTCATGTTTTACCACCGCAACCCGATACTCATCCAGTGAATTGGGTTTATAACCGTGAAGGTGTAATTCCACCGCAGTGTTACACGCAAACCAAGGGTATCAATAACCCTTGTTATGTCTGTCATCAAAACTATCGTGCAGGACGCGAGAACACTATGAATGATGGTGATTTGCAAATTGCGTACAGTTTTAGTGATCAAGGTATGACCAATCATTGGAAAAATTTATTTCAGGATAGAACACAAGCGGTTGCCGCCATTTCTGACAAAGCGATTCTGGATTGGATTAATCAGGATAATTACACTGAATTACCCGGGCGTTTGCAGCAGGCAGATTTTAAAGGTTGGATACCCGATTTGAAAAATTTAACGCAAGGTAAAAAAGCCTTTGATCAATATGGATTTGCCAAAGACAAATCCGGTTGGGTAGCGTTTAATTACAAACCTTTTCCCAGTACCTTCTGGCCAACCAATGGCAGCACTGATGATGTGATGATTCGTTTGCCGAAAATCTATCAGCAAAACTCTCAAGGCAAATATTCACAAGATGTTTATCGTGCAAACCTCGCCATACTGGAAGCCAATATAAAAGGATTTGGTGAAATTGGCAGCTTACCCATCAACGAAAAGAAAATTGACCAGGATCTTAATCTGGATGGAATACTGTCAAAAATACAACAAATTAAAAAAGTAGATCAGTATGTAGGTGCTGCGCATAAAGAATTTATTGATACTCACCTTTATCCAAAAGGCACTGAATTTTTACACACAGTTCGCTATTTGGGATTTGATAAAAAAGGCTTGATTGTTCCATCCAATCGTATGAAAGAAGTGCGCTATATGCGTAAATGGAAAGCTTATCCAAAATCGGTTTATGCACGAAAATATGAACTGGAAGGATTTGAAAAAGAAGCAGGTAATCTACCCGGCTATCATCTTATTGGTGACCACGGTTTGGATAATGGCACCGGATGGTCTGTCAGTGGTTTTATTGAAGATCCGCATGGCCGTTTGCGAGGCAACACCTTTGAAGAAAATTTCTTCTGCATGGGTTGCCACAATACAGTGGGTTCAACAATTGATAAAACGTTTAGTTTTGCTCGCAAAATAGATGGCGCCAAAGGTTGGGGTTATATCGATTTGCATCAGCAACAAGATGTGCCGACTTATGGTGAAAAGCAAGGTGAGTTTTTAACTTATTTTGAACGCGTCGGCGGCGGTGATGAATTTCGTAGTAATGAAGAAATGTTGACGAAATGGTTTGATCAACAAGGTCAGGTAAAACATGAAGCTGTACGATCAGTCAAATCACTTTATGAATTAATTACACCCAGCCGTGAACGCGCGCTGGAATTAAATAAAGCCTATAAAACGATTGTGATGGAACAATCTTACATTTATGGGCGTGATGCACGAGTCACAGCACCTAAAAATGTGTATGAAAAAGTTGATAACGAAACAGCTCCCGTATTACCCCCCTCCTCTTTTTATCAATGGGATATTCGTTTGCAATGGCAGAAAGATGCCGACAAAAAAGTGGTTAAACAACTGGCTGACATCAAAAACGTCAAATAAACGTCAAAAATCTTTAATCATATAGTCACACTTGGTTAGCACAATTCTCCGGAGCCTCAGGGTTCGACATTATCGATAACAATCTCCGGAGAATTTCATGAAACACGCTTTCAGCAAATTAAGCCTTGCAATTGCATTGGTTGGTTTGACTCAGGTCGCCACTGCAGGCACCGATACTTTTTTTAATCCCTTAACTCACTCTGCCAGTGTTGCTTCTCCCAATCACATTAACGAATTAAATAATCCCTGGGTAATCCCTGCCGGTGTAGTGACTAAAAATTTGACTAGCATGCGCGAAGTTGAAGCTGACATTACTCAATCGATTATTCGTGTTGATGCCGGTACTTCAGGTTCCATGTTTGATATGTTGGCTTATGATCCAACCGGTCGTTATATTTTTATTCCGCACGAAACACCTTTCGGTGCTGGAGCTTCACGTTACGATACAGTAACTGATAAAAATGAAATTATTTTTGCCGGTGACCAACAAGGATTAAACGGAAACTGGGCGAATGACTATGGTGCTTTTGACCCAGCACGTTTTACACCGAATGGAACTCTGTGGTTAGGTGAAGAATGGGCTGGCCAAGGTCGCATTATTGAAATTTTAAATCCATTGGCGCCGGTTGCAGAAATTCAACATCGCGAAATGGAAAGCATCGCCAATGTTGCCCATGAAGGTGTTAACTTCAGCAATAAATACAAAGACACAATTTATTTTATTGATGAGTTTAATTCCGGTTCTATTTATAAATTTGTGATGAGCAAAGCCGGTGATTATACCAAGGGTCAAACCTTTGTATTGGCAATCGATAATTTCAAAGGCAATGTAACGGGTAACTGGAACGCAACAGAAAACTTGAATCAACCGCGCATTGGTGCAGGCACCTGGATTCCATTAACTGATAAAACCGGAACGCCATTGACAGCAACCAGCCCGTTTAATAACACCAATATGGGTGGCCGTATTTCTGCTGATGAAGCCGGTGGAACACCATATGGCCGACCAGAAGATATGGAAGTCAGTAAATTAGCCAATGGCCGCGAAGTATTTTATTTCACCGCCACTTCTGAACAATCTGTTTATTCAGTTGAAGTAATTAATAAAGATAAAGTGATTGTGCGCGAATATTTATCTGAAAAAAATACTCCAAAAAATCAAGGCTTCCAACCGACTACTGGCGTATTAAATTCACCTGATAATTTGGCTCAGGATGCATTGGGAAATATTTATGTGATTGAAGATTCACCCAATGGTGACAATGTTGGTGGTGATATCTGGTTTGCACGCGACACCAATAATGACGGCGTTGCTGAATCACTCGATCATTTCATGAGTATTCAGGTTGATGGCTCTGAAGCAACCGGTATGATCTTTAATCCTGCTGAACCCACCAAATTTGTCGTGGCAGTTCAACATCCTGATTCAACCAATTTAGCTGCAGTACCTAATGGTTTGGGTGATGCAATTTGGGAATTTGATTTAACCACTACAGTGCCACCATTGTGTACAGATGGCAAAGAACATTTCAAAAAATGGGATCACAAGAAAAATGTCTACGAAAGCACTTGCACCAATGCACGTGACTACAACTTCGTATGGCTATTGGAAACTGCCCACAAGATGAATAAGTGGCCAAAAGATTGGTGGAAACATTAATCGAGCACAAAAATAAAAAAGAGACGCGATTGCGTCTCTTTTTTATTTATAAAACCCCACTTTCAGATTTTTCAGCTGCCTACTTTTTTGCAAATTCATACAATGTGTAATAAGCCTGCAAAGTTTCCGGTGCCAGATCATTAAACCATTTTTTAGATTGGATTTGTAAATGGTACATGCGTGCAGTCTGATCAGGATGAACAACAGGTTGGATGAGAGAATCCAGATCTATACGAATATGTCTGGCATCTTCGTTGATGGAAATGGATTTTATTTTTTCCACTTTTAAACCCAACTCATCCGAACCGTAATCAGGCGCATCGCGGTATACCCAGGACTCGAGTTTAATGGCTTGCTGCAATTCTTCTATCGAAATTTCTTTAGCTATAGCCCGGGTGAATTCCACATTAAAACCGGTTGCGGTTGCTTTCATATTTAAAATAGCCGGTGTAACGGTTTTGCCATCCCATTTAATTTTTTGCAAGCTTGCAACATGTCCACCTTTTGCCTGCCAACCTCTACCGGTTTGACCTAACAACAAACTGCCATCACGTAAAAATAATGGACGCATTACACCCGATTCCAAACCATCAATAAATGGAATGACTGCACCTTGCATGTGCTTATTGACTTTTTCAGTAGTGATGCGAAATAAATTGGATTGTGTTTGATCGCCCATCAATATTTGATCTTTGAAGGGGCCAAATTTTCCCTGAGTGGTATCCCACGCAGGATTGCCGGGTGAATTGGCAAGGCGATTGTGTGGCAATAAAACTACAGCGTCTTCTCTGGTGCTTTTAACTTTATCCCAGAGTATTTCTTTTGAATCCGGTGTCATTCCGGGTAAATCAACCAATGCCGATGGGTGACCGTAAAATTTATTTTTTTCAATAATAAATAATTTTGATGTCCCCATATATTCTCCCTGATTATCGGCGTACCAGATTTTTTTATCGAGACCAACACCTATACTTGCGGGACTGCGTAAACCATTTGCCCAGAATGAATAATCTGTGTCAGGTTCAACACGAATTGTCCATCCTGCAAAACCACCTGCACTGCCCATATAGGCACCGCCTGCTTTATAAGTAGAACCATCGTTACCATCGGCAAGATTAATATTGAAATAATAAGCACCGTCAGCACCACGTACCGGGCCATGCATGTACGAGTGGTAATTTCCGTGATACGAGTGCGCATCGAATAAGGTTTCATAATTATCTGCAATACCATCACCGTTGGTATCTCTGATTCGGGTCAGTTCCGCTTTTTGACCCGCAATCACAACCCAACCTTTTTTATCTTCAAGCAGTAAACCCAAACTATCGAAAGTGCCTTCGGCAAATAATTTCCACTGACCTTTTTCAATTCGCCAAATACCTGCGGTTCGGGTCCCAATAATGAGCGTGTCATCATCCGCTTGTGCAAGCCCCAGGGCTTCAAACAATTGATCGCGACCATAGTTATCTTTCGGAGGATAATAACTTTCGATACTGTAACCAGCGGGCATATTGGCAGTTGATTGTTTAACTTCAAGATCTTGTTGTTGGTAATTAAATGTTGAATAAGGTGATCGCCAGCTATTTTCTGCCAGAGTCATACTGGCAGCTAAATTGGCTTTGAGTTTTCCTTTAGGCAGAATCCACTGACCATTTTCTATTTTTCCATGTGTGACTTGTATGGATTTAAGAAGATCGGAATTCACTGAAAAAATCTGTGGCTTTGATAATTTACCTTCAATATCAATATTGACTTGTCCATTATTTAAAATACTGGTTTGAATGCTGATTTCATTTTTTCCAACTGAATACCGAAATACCGGTAAAGCATTTTTATTCTGTGAATCGCGTGAATAACCTTTGAATCGGGCATTAACGGCTTTCAGTTTTTGCAGGTGATCTTCACTGCTGTACAAGGATTTTTTAATAGTTTCTACATCACCAAATTTGGCTTCTTTGAATGAAAAATCAATTGCTTCACCTTTTTCATTCAGTGGTGCCAATAAATATCCTTTTGACCCGGTATTTACTTCCCGACTTTCATATCCCATTTTTAAACCACCACCACCTCGATTTAAAAATTCACCACTCATATCCAGAAAGCCGCCTTGCCAAATTTTGGTAATCGCAAGTAATCGTGGATCAAATGAATAATGTATACCCCAGGGTGTTCCAACATGAATAGCTCGCCCGGAAACACCAGACATTGGACCACGTTGTATTCTGACTTGATCATTAATCAATAATTGCAAACGATCAGCAATTGGATCATAAGCTTACTCACCGGATACTTCATT
>CAMLML010000099.1 GCA_946481095.1 uncultured Cellvibrio sp. | reverse complement strand
ACCCAAATATCCCGAGGGGTAGAAGCCAGCTTGACGATTCAGCAGGACTTTGGACCCGGCTATATTTTTATGGACTTGATAGTGACCCGGTACAACTCCCAAGCGGAAAAACTTTTTAAGGATGACCCACTGCAAGAGAATAATGGCACTATCGACAATCCGGATATGGGAGCCAGCCTGACACTTTCCTACACGTTTTCAGATTGGAGAGTCAGCTACGGACTCGAATGGATATCGAGTATGGATAGCAATGAATTTTATGAAGCAGACCCAAAAGAATTTGATCTTTCCGTGCCCAGCTATTTTGAACACAGAATGTCGGTTCGCTATATGGGTGATGGCTGGAAAACGACCGTGGGGGTTCGCAATTTAACTAACGAAATTCCACCGGCAATATCAACCGGATTCGAAAATCGTGTTGGAAACTCCTCTCTGTACAGCGGATACGATTATGTTGGCAGAGAACTCTTTGTAAACTTCGCGGTTGAGTTTTAAATACAACAAAGGGTGCGTAACGCGCCCTTTGTAAATTATGACAACCATGCAATCATGCTAAAAACGACGCAGACACCCTTTCCAATCAGGAATGTATTGTTGTCTGCATTGAGTCTATTTTTATTCTGGCTATTTTTTACAACCAAAAATAAAAACCCGATTGGCGCAGAAATATCTATTCGCTTGTTTGTTTTTCCTTTCTAATTGCACCCTTGCACAAAAGGAACATTTTTCTCAGGCAGAGAATTTACTTACTAATAAATACAAATTTCCGCTGAAGCATTCCAGCACATCACTTACACACTCAAACAAATAATCTACACAAGGAGTTACTTATGCCAACCCATACAAAACCGGGGTTATTCATCCGTACAAAACTTGCGCTTGCGCTGGGAGCTTGTGGGCTTTTTTGTGCGCCTACTGCGTTTGCGCAGGATGATGCTGAAGAAAAAGCCGACAAAGATGTGGAGGAGTTGGTGATTGTTGGCTCACTGCTTCCTCAAACCAATCTGAAAACTATTTTCCCGACAAAGCTTATCGACCGTGAAACGGCTACCGCAGCCGGGCTGAACTCCACCACAGATTTGTTACAGGGAATAGGGGTGACAGCTGGCGCAGAACAAATAAACAATGCTTATGCGGGCTTTTCCACAGAGGGCGGCCCTGGTGCAAATACTGTTTCGTTGCGTGGTTTGGGTGCAACCCGTACTCTGGTTTTGATCAACGGACGGCGTGTTTCCCCGTCAGGTACACGTGGCGCAGTGGGATCGGCTGATTTAAACGTATTACCCAGCGGCATTATTGACCGTATAGAAATTTTGCGTGATGGCGCATCATCAATTTATGGATCAGATGCCGTAAGCGGTGTCATTAATGTAGTGACAAAAAAAGACTTTAACGGTGTGACCCTGGAGGGCGAATTCAACGATCCGACAGAAGGTGCAGGTGAGCAGGCCAGATTTTCTCTCTCCGGCGGAGTAAAAGAAGAGAGCTTCCAATTATCAGGATCATTCGATTTTTATGAGCGCAAAAACCTGACGCTGGCCGATCGTGACTGGACTCTTTGCAATATGCACATGCTGCGCAATCCGACAACCGGTGCATCACTGGATTTCATCGATCCCGAAACCGGCAAGCCCAAGTGTTACCCCATTACAGGTACAGGCTCCAATGGCCTCACCATCAATACCATAGGTACTCAGGAAATTAATTCAACCAACTATGCATCCCTTGGACTCACATCACCAGTAGTGGGAGCACTGGGTTCAACAGGTACACAGTTTGACCGGTTTCGCCCAAATGCGAGCATCACCACTGGACTGATTGGTTACGAAGGTGTGGGCGGATTCTCCAATAACACCAATGTCCGTGATACCTTTGATGAGGATATGCTGAAGAGGAGTCTGATATCACCCGTAAAAAACTACGTTGGTTTTCTGGAAGGTCGATACGACCTGGGTGATGCGGAAGTCTACGCCGAAATGCTGGCATCCAAACGCCAATCGAGCCAAACAGTTTATCGTCAGTTGACATTGGACTACCGGCGAGGCAGCCCTCTCATACCATCCAATCTGGCATTTGGTAATTTCAGTGCAGCACAACCAACTACCGAAGGTGTAAGGGTTGGCGTAAGAGCCTTTATTGGTTTTGGCGCTGATTCCAGTTCACAAGAAGTTGACTTTTACAAACCCACAATAGGTATCAGAGGCGATCTGGCTTTTTTACCTGACTGGCAATACGATGCCTATTTGAGTTATTCAAAATCCAAAGCCACATATCAATCCTATGCGTTTTTGATCGACAAGCTAACCTATGCCAGCAATGCCGTAACCGCCACATCCTATGTTGGCCCTTCATTGGTACGTGATGGATTGACTTGTAATATCAACCTCACCCGTCCCGCTGAAAAATGCATCCCTTATCCAAGGCTTACAGCCGAAACTGTTGGTGGTAACTTGCCACAAGACTTTAGAGATTACATTTTTCAAAATACTGAAGGAGAAACCAAATTTTATGAAGCTGTGCATAGTTTGATTGCAAAAGGTCCCTTGTTTACTTTACCTGCTGGTGAAGTTCAAGCAGCGTTTGGCCTAGAGCATCGTAGATCTCAAATCAACGATATTCCTGATGAAAATAGCATTCGAGGTAATGTAGATGGTTCCAGTGCTGTCATCACTGCGGGGAAAGATAATGTCTCTGAAGTTTACACTGAAATCGAATTACCGATTTTGAGTGACCGCCCCTTTGCCGAAAAACTTTCCGTCAACACATCGCTTCGTTATACCAATTATGATTCTTATGGGTCAGATGAAACTTACAAATTAGGTTTTATCTACGCCCCCAATAATTGGATTTCATTTCGAGCGTCCCAGGGAACTTCATTCCGTGCACCAGCACTTTTTGAACAATTCCAAGGAACAACCAGTAGTTTTTCAGCCGCCGCTAATGACCCATGCAACAATTACGGTGTACATCCGAACGAATTCCGGGTAGCTAACTGTAGCTCCGAAGGTTTGTTGCCTGGTTTTTCTGCAACCAGCACAATTCGCGTATTGAGCCAAGGTGGAGCAGAAACAGGATTAATTGCAGAAACCTCTAAAAACTTCACTTACGGGATCATATTGGATCCTGAAATTAGTGACTCGACCAATATGGTTCTGACAGTTGATTATTTTGATATTGAAATATCAAATGGGGTTGATAAAGCAGGCACAACTCAAATCTTGCCTCGTTGTTATGATGATCGGGATTTTCAAACCGATGGCGGTTATTGCCGTCTGGTTTCCCGCGATCCCGTCACCAGGCGACTGACTGTCAAAAATGCTTATACCAATATCTCAACTGATATTTCACGCGGCATAGACATTGATTTAGCATTCGATCAGGAGCTGCCTATTGGAACCTTCCTGACGGATCTCACCCTGACTCGTTACTACGCACAAGAACAGCAGCTCTTTGAAGGTGATCCCCTGAAAGAACTTAATGGCAGTTTGAATAAACCCAAGTATGGAGCCACAGCCGGTATTGGTTATAAGTTGGATAACTGGAAACTTAGTTATGGGGTTGAATGGATCAGCAGCATGAGCGGCTATAAAGAAGTGAATGAAAATCCTGAAACCAGTATTCGCGATCTGGACGTACCCGATTATTTTGAACACCGAATTTCCCTGAGTTATCAGACTGATAGCTGGAAAACAACCTTCGGTGTACGCAATTTGACCAACGAAACACCTCCGGAAATTTCAGCGACATCCTCGATTTTCCAACGTGTCGGAAACTCCCCCCTGTACAGCGGTTACGACTATGTTGGTCGCGAATTATTTGTCAATTTCCAGATCAATTTATAATCAATCCGACATAAAAAAGGGCGCTGGTCAGGCGCCCGAAGTCAGGGAGAACTATGTGATCTACACACTGCATAGCAGCTAGTCAAATATACCATAAGACAAATGGATTAAAGAAATTACTTTTGTGAATTGTGAAAAGATCGGGGTTAGGGGTATGTTGGCATCACCTTGATTACGTCTGACACCGAGCCATGCACGATTTAAAGACTCCCGCAAAATGTGTTGACCCCTATAGATCCCGCAGCTGGGTCTGGTTGGTCTTCAGTGTTTATTACTTTATACCCATGTACTACGTGCAATATTCCCCGTTGGAAATTGCAATCCAATTGCTGGCCTACGTTACATTCATCGCTCTCTACATGTGGGCATTCAAAATACCCCGCTCCAAGGGTTGGATTCCGATTAGCCTGATTACCCTGATTGCCGTTAGCATCTCCCCGCTCACTGTTGGCTCCAGCACCTTCTTTTCATTTTTGGGTGTACTGATTGGATTCACCTATTCCACACGCACCCTGCTCATTCTTCTCTGTGGTTATGTGACGATCATTTTATTGTTCCAATTTTATTTATACGACAACTATCCCTTTCAATTTTTCGGACTACCAGCACTGATGGGTTTGGTAACCACCAGTATTGTGGGTTACATGGAAAAATTCCGTGAAGAAAACAGAATCCAAAGTCTCAAAAGCAGTCAGGAAATCCAGCAACTTGCGGTGATTGCCGAGCGCGAAAGAATTGCGCGGGATCTGCATGATATTCTGGGGCACACACTATCAAGCATCGCGCTGAAAGCAGAACTGGCAGAAAAACTCTTATTGCAAGAAAAAAATGCTGAAGCCAAAGAACACATTCGTGATTTACACCAGATAGCACGCAACAGTTTAAGTTTGGTCAGACAAACTGTGTCTGGATATAAACATCGTGGACTTCCCGGTGAAGTGATCGACCTTTGCGACAAACTCAGACAACAAGGGTTTATTGTCAATTTACGAGGGGAAATTCCCAATTTATCACCGCGTGCGGAAACGGCCGTTATTCTTGCGCTAACCGAACTCACAACCAATTTATTACGCCATAGCAATGCATCACATTGTGAAATTCATTTTGTGAATGACGAAAAAAATATCAACATCTGTGTTCAGGACAATGGCAAAGTCAAACAGATAGAACAGGGCAATGGATTGCAAGGTATTCAGGAACGACTGGCCGCCATAGCAGGTGAATTATTAATTGATATCTCCGGCGGCTGCCGTTTTGACATACGTTTGCCCAAATCCGAATTAATCCAGGTAACACAATGAAAATATTACTCGCCGAAGATCAAGCTATGGTGCGTGGTGCACTCGCCGCTTTGTTAAGCATGGAAAATGGATTCCATGTCACTCAGGCGGAAGATGGCGACAAAGCATTATCGCTATTAAAACAACACACCTTCGATATTTTACTCACCGATATTGAAATGCCGGGGCGTTCAGGACTTGAGCTGGCGCAATGGGTTTTACAGCATAAAATTCCAACCAAAACTATCATCATTACTACCTTTGGTCGCGCAGGTTACATTCGCCGTGCCATTGATATGGGCGTCAGCGGATTCTTGCTGAAAGATTCACCTTCAGAAGAATTGATTCATGCAATTTATCGCATTCGGGAAGGCAAACGCGTTATCGATGGTGAACTGGCAATGATGGCATTGGGGGAAACAGATCCACTGAATGACAAGGAAAGGCGTTCATTGCGGCTGGCATCGGAGGGTAAAACAACGGCTGAAATTGCCACAACCTTGCATTTATCTGAAGGTACCGTGCGTAATTATCTCTCTGAAGCAATCGCCAAACTCAACGCCGCCAATCGTGTAGATGCAGCGAGAATCGCACGACAAAAAGGCTGGATTTAAAGCTTACATTTCTTGTATACAAATTCAGTTTCCAGCCTCTTCCCTCAGCTGTTAGAATCCCCTCCGCCGAAAGCTCTCACTAAACGATTACTTTCACAATTACAATAAAAGGTTTCAACCATGCTAACACCTGATCAAATTCGGCAAATGCCCGAATATATTGCACTGACCAAAGCACGAAAAAAAATTCTGATCCCTCTCTCGATTACCATAGTAGTGGTTTATTTCGCACTGGTACTGATGATAGGTTTTTTTCCACAAGCACTGGGTATTTCATTTCTTGGTGGTACTACATCCACAGGGGTTGCGTTAGGCTTGGCATTAATATTGTTGTGTTTCGTCATTACGGGAATCTACGTCACATACGCCAATCGGGTAATTGAACCACTGGTTAAACAAATTCAAGATAAAGCTAGAGGTGAAGCGTGAAATATTTACTGATTGTATTAGCGCTGTTACCTCTGCAGCTATTCGCTGATCAAGAAAATGCCAACACCGGAATTTTTGTCTGGATGTCCAACAACCAAGCTTTGATGATGTTTTTTGCTTTCGTTTTTGCAACCGTAGGTATCACCATCTGGGCTTCAAAACGTACCAAATCTGCCAAAGATTTTTACGCCGCCGGAGGTGGTATTTCCGGTTTTCAAAATGGCTTGGCGATTGCCGGTGACTACATGTCAGCTGCATCATTTTTAGGTATTGCCGGATTGGTTTATGCATCAGGTTTTGATGGTTTAATTTATGCGATTGGTTTTTTGGTTGGCTGGCCCATTGTTTTACTGTTAATTGCCGAACCTTTACGCAATTTGGGAAAATATACTTTTGCTGATGTTGCGTCATTCCGCTTGCAACAAAAACCTATTCGTATCCTTGCCGCCAGTGGTTCATTAATTACCGTTATTTTTTATTTGATTGCACAAATGGTCGGTGCCGGAAAATTAATTGAATTATTGTTTGGTATGCCTTACGAAACTGCAGTCATTATCGTTGGTGTACTGATGACTTTTTATGTCACCGCTGGCGGCATGCTGGCAACCACCTGGGTGCAATTAATCAAAGCCGTCTTGCTGTTATCCGGCGCCACCTTAATGGCCATATTGGTGATGGCTCAAGTGGGTTTCAATTTCGAAACATTGTTTGCGCGCGCTGTCGATGTGCATGCAAAAGGTGAATTGATTATGGCACCGGGCACATTGGTGACCGATCCTGTATCAGCTATTTCATTAGGTATGGCACTGATGTTTGGTACCGCCGGTTTACCGCATATTTTGATGCGATTTTTTACCGTGCGCGATGCAGTGCAAGCGAGACGTTCAGTATTTTATGCAACGGGTTTTATTGGTTACTTTTATATTCTGACGTTTATCATCGGCTTCGGCGCAATTATTTTATTAATCGGTAACGATCACTATTTTGTTAATGGCGCCATCAAAGGCGGTTCCAATATGCCTGCTATTCATCTCTCACATGCATTGGGTGGTGATATGTTGATGGGCTTTATTTCTGCTGTTGCTTTCGCCACTATTTTGGCCGTTGTTTCCGGTTTAACGCTTGCAGGTTCCAGTGCAATTTCTCACGATCTTTATGCGACCTTAATTTTAAAAGGCGACCGCAACGAGAAAAAAGAAATTCGCGCATCGCAAATTGCCACAGTATGTTTAGGTGCAATAGCAGTGTTGCTCGGGATAGTGTTTGAAAATCAAAACGTCGCTTTCATGGTAGGCCTCGCATTTTGTGTGGCCGCCAGCGCAAACTTTCCGATTTTATTGTTATCTATGTATTGGAAAGGTTTAACCACTCGCGGTGCAGTTGTGGGCGGCGCAGTCGGTTTACTGTCTGCACTGATTTTGGTAATCATAGGCCCGACCGTTTGGGTAGATGCATTCCATTTCCCCGAAGCCATCTTTCCTTACAAATACCCCGCCCTCTTCTCGATTTCTGCGGCGTTTATTGTGACCTGGTTAGTATCAATCACCGATAAATCCGCATCCGCACAAAAAGAACGCGAAGAATTCGACACACAATTCGTGCGCTCACAAACAGGATTGGGAGCAAGTGAAGCATCGGATCATTGATGGATTAGATTTAAGTTGTTGGGCAGCAATGCCCAACATGTCCATCCAGCAACAATCACCAAAAAAATAATAATTTTTTCAAATAGGTTGCGTAGTTAATTTATTTTTATAAAAACCTGTTGGGTATTGCTGCCAAACTACACCTTAAACTGCTTCACCAACATCTCCAGCTGTTTACCAATTTCATCCAACTCCAAGCCCATTTGTTGTGATATCTGTGCGCTTTTATTAGCGGCCTCGGTGGCGTCGGCTATTTCGTGCATATTGCGGTTGATGGATTCAATTACCTGGGTCTGTTCTTCTGCTGCAGTGGCGATTTGTAAACTGCGTTGATTGATGGTGCTGACTTGTTTGTCGATCATTTTCAGTGCATCGGCGGTTGCACTGACAAATACAACCGATGTTTCACCTTTTACCAAACTACGCATGATGGATTCCGATGTAGCGCTGGTACTGGTTTGCAAACGTTGAATCATTTCCTGAATTTCGCGAGTGGAATCTTGAGTACGACCTGCAAGCCCTCTCACTTCATCAGCAACCACAGCAAAACCTCGACCTTGCTCACCTGCACGTGCAGCTTCAATCGATGCGTTTAATGCAAGCAAATTGGTTTGCTCCGCAATGCCTCTGATCACATCCAACACTGCGCCTATACCATCAACATCCGCTTGTAATTGTTGTAGCCCGTCCGAATCCAGTTGCACTTCTTGTGATAATTCCTTGATGGCAATTATTGATTTATTTGCAGTCACTTCGGCATCTTTTGTTACAGACTCAGCTGCGTTTACAGCAGTGGCAGAGTCTTGTGTACTTCTGGCAACTTCATTTGCCGATGCAGCCATTTCATTAATAGCACTGGCAACCTGTAAAGTTTGTTCACGCTGATTATCGAGAATCTGAAACGTATTTTTTGTATTGCCGGAAACGGATTGCGAAACGTTGGTGAGTGAGCCTATTAATTGATTAATTCTCGATACCAACTTATGGATGGTATCAACAAACACGTTAAATGCATCGGTCACCTCACCCAACTCATCATTGTGATGATGCTGTAATCGTTTGGTTAAATCACCACCCCCACTGGCTATATCCCTGAGACTTGATGCCAATTGATTAATAGGCTGTGCCATACGCTGCGCCATTAAAACCCCGACAATCAACACGCCTGCAAAAATAACCAGGGTAACCAATAAAATAATTGTCAGTATGTTGTGTGTATGCGCTTCAGTTGCAGCACGGGCTTCTTGTACCCGCTGATCAATATCATCAATATAAAAACCGGTTCCCAACATCAAGTTCCATTGTTCCAACCAAATGGCATAACTTAATTTGGGGTATGCAACATCATTATTTTCGTTTATTTTTGGAAAATGATAAGTGACAAAACCACCACCTGCTTTGCCCTGCTTGACCAATTCGTTAATCAGATACACACCGTTGACATCTTTATAATCTGCATAACTTTTACCAAGATTATTGGTGTCACTACCGGAAAAAACTCTTACCGAATTACCATCGTATCCAAAAAAATAACCGTCTTTACCGTATTTCAATTGTTGCAACAATTTGATGGCATCTGCTTTGGCAGAGTCAGATGAGGATCGATAAAAAGGATCGACCATTGAATGCGCTACATCGAGCAAATTACGTAAGTCCGTCTTGCGGGCTTCAACCAGAGTTTCGCGTAATACGAGCAAATCCTTTTCCATCATGCTGCCCATCTGTCGATGCACAACTATCAACAAGGCTAAAACCACCACCAGACATGGCAGACAGGCCAGGAGCAATAATTTATGTTTGATTTTTAGATTCATAAGGACTCAAGAGATACAAAATATCCCTTGAGTCTAGTTCAAGACACTTGAGTCTCAAGTCTGAATGACAAATTAAGACAGGATTATCCCTATTGTTTATAAGGCATGCTTCCCAAATAATCTTTCTTGCCCAAATCCACACCATTGTGACGCAAAATGGCGTATGCAGTAGTGAAGTGAAAATAGAAATTGGGGATAACATGTTGGATCAAAAATTCATGACCCAACAAATGCTTACCTTCCCAACGGGGATTCGTCACTTTGATAGCATCGGAATTGGCAAAATCTGCCGCAGAAAAACCAGCCAGATAATCCTGCACTGATTGAATACGGGATTGCAATTCTGCAAGTGTAGTTTCAGTATCGGCATGTACAGGAACCGTATCGGTTTTTCCTGTCAAGCGTGCCACACCCAGTTTAGCGGTATCACAAGCAATTTGAATTTGTCGGATAAAATTGAATTGATCCGGCGCCAAACGGGAATTCAGTAAAACCGTGACATCAAATTTCTTCGTTTCTGCATGGGCAGCCGCTTTATTTAATATCTCACGTAAATTACCCAGCATTTTGGTGAATTGCACAATAGTTAAATCGTAGTACATGGTATTGCCTCTTTAGAATGGAACGGGTGAATTAAAACGAACAGGACGGTTAGTGTCAGGATGGTGAAATTGGATTTCAGTTGCATGCAACAACAATCGCAATGATTTTAATTTGCTGGCATCATCAGCATAAAACACGTCACCGAGAATCGGATGACCAATGGATTGCAAATGCAAACGCAGTTGATGCGAACGCCCGGTCAGTGGGTGCAACAATAATCGTGTAGTATTTTCTGCATTATTTCGTCCTATAACAGTAAATTCCGTTAAGGATTCTTTTCCACTCTGAAAACAAATTTTATATTGGGGACGATTGTCGGCATCAGCGGCAATCGGCAAATCAATCTCACCCGAATCTGACTGGACTATACCCGAAACCACGGCGGTATAAGTTTTGCTGACTGAGCGCGACTGAAATTGTTTACTGATATCCGACAAAGCCAATTTGGTTAAGGGAATTACCATAATGCCGGACGTATCAAAATCCAAACGATGCACAATCGAACTGCCGGGATAAATTTTCGCCAGACGTGTTTGCACCGAATCATGATTGGCCGGGTTGCGCCCCGGAACACTCAATAATCCAGCGGGTTTATTGATTATCAGAAAACATTTGTCTTGATACAGAATGCCAATTTCGTCCCGACAAGTCGGCAATATGGCTAAAGATTCCGGATCATCCATAATTTTTTTCATTAAACACTCTCAAAACACTATTCATTGGTCGATTCAATAATTTGAAAGTAATCAGGATAAAGTCTTTCTTCATTTTTTGATTCATAGGTTAACAATGTGAATTTCTTTTTATTAACCTCAAAACTCAAAGGTTGAGGTGGTATCTGCGCCGAGCGTACACTTAATTTTACATCCACTTTTAAAATCTTATCCTTTACCAAAAAATTCATTATGTACACCGGGCCAATAGTTGGGCCACCCGGCTTTTGCGGAATATAATCTGTGTTTAAATACGTTATATTAAAATCACCCAAGTCAATTTCGAGGTTTTCAACTTTGAGAATTAATTTTTCTATAGCTGGAAATAACAGCCCATCTATATCCCTGTAAAGATTTGCCTCAACTTGATTCCCGATGGAGTTAAAACCAGTCGAAGGTGTTTTGAATCTTTTATTAATGATGTCAATGTGATCTTTTTGATTATTTTCAAAACCGAACACCAGCTCTATATGCTCTGCGTCAGATCCAAAGCTTTTCATCTCACCCCCGTTTGCCGGGATTTTTTCAATTTTTTTGATGATATTGTTAATTGCAAACTTATCGAGAATCGCGATTTCTGACAACACTTGATGATCGGAAATAGATGTTCGTTTTCTTAATATTATTTCGTTACAATTTGTATGGATAAACCAGGATTTTGACATTTTAGCAGCCTGCGCATGAACCCATAAAAATGGGAGAAATATGATCATTGCAAAAACAATGAATTTACCAATCAAAGTCATAGATTGCTCGATTCCTGTCACTTGAAGGGGATTTAGGCAAATCAAGCTATAAGTTTATAGAAAAATAATCTTGGCCTTTGAACCAAATGCGGGCTATTTTGCCGTTTTCAACCTCGCCCAACCATCCGTTTTACGGTATTCTGCGCGCCTGTTTTTTCCACCTTCCCAGATCGGTATTTGTTTATGTACGTCTACGACGAGTACGACCATCGGATTCTGCGCCAGCGAGTGGCCCAGTTTCGCGACCAAACCGCCCGCTTTCTGGCTGGCGAGTTGCCTCCTGAACAATTTTTACCCCTGCGTTTACAGAATGGCCTGTATGTTCAACGCCTCGCGCCCATGCTGCGGATCAATGTCCCCTACGGCATGCTGAATAGCACCCAATTACGTCGGCTGGCTCACATTGCACGCCATTACGACAAGGGCTATGCCCATGTCAGTACCCGTCAGAACATCCAATTTAACTGGCCGGATCTGACTGAAGTACCGGATATTCTGGCCGAGCTGGCAGAAGTGCAAATGCATGGCACCCAGTCAAGTGGTAACTGTATTCGTAATACAACATCTGATCAGTTTGCAGGAATTGCCGAAGACGAGATTATCGATCCACGTCCCTACTGCGAAATTATTCGCCAATGGTCCAGCTTCCATCCTGAATTCGCTTTCTTGCCACGAAAATTTAAGATTGCGGTAACAGGTTCAACACAGGATCGCGCCGCCGTACAAGTACACGATATTGGTTTGGAAATTCAATTGAATGCAAAAGGCCAGGTCGGATTTAAAGTTTATGTTGGCGGTGGCTTGGGACGTACACCGGTAATCGGCAGTGTGATTCGCGAATTTTTACCGGAAGAAGACTTGCTTTCCTATCTCGAAGCGATATTGCGTATTTATAACTTGCAAGGTCGCCGTGACAACAAATACAAGGCACGCATCAAAATTTTAGTACGCGCATTGACGCCGGAAGTTTTTGCACAAAAAGTTGAAGATGAGTGGCAGCATTTAAAAGAGGGTTACAACAAGCTGACTCAGGCAGAAATAGAACGCGCGAAATCTTTTTTCACAGCGCCCGATTATGCAGTAATCGATAATCAACAGGCGCAAGCTGCTGTTGATGCCATCGCCAAAGACAACATCGCATTCAGCAAATGGTTACAGCGCAATGTGCGCAATCATAAAATTGCCGGTTATGCAGCTGTGACCCTATCACTCAAACCAACTGGTGTTGCGCCCGGTGATGTGACAGACAGTCAGTTGGAAAAAATTGCAGATCTTGCTGACCAATACAGTTTCGGCGAAGCGCGCACTACGCACGAACAAAATATTGTATTGGCCGATGTGAAAAAATCCGATTTGTTTGCACTCTGGCAAGAGTGTAAGGCCGCTGGATTTGCAACACCGAATATCGGCACCATTACCGACATGATCTGTTGTCCTGGCGGTGATTTCTGCTCGTTGGCCAATGCTAAATCCATTCCTATTGCCGAAGCGATTCAACGTCAATTTGATGATTTGGATTACGTTTATGATTTAGGTGATATAGACCTGAACATTTCCGGCTGTATGAATGCTTGCGGTCATCACCATGTAGGTCACATTGGTATTTTGGGCGTGGATAAAAGTGGTAAAGAATTTTACCAAGTACAACTAGGTGGCAGTGCCAGCAATGATGCGTCATTAGGTGATGTACTCGGCCCTTCCTTTGGCGCAGAGGATATGCCACAGGTGATTCAAAAACTGGTTGATGTTTACGTTGAAAATCGTAACGATGAAGAATTATTTATCGATACTTACCGCCGCATAGGTGCAACACCTTTTAAGGAGAGAGTCTATGCCAAAGCTAATTAAAGATGGTGCAATCGTTGAAAACATTTGGACACTAATGGCAAAACCGGATACAGATGCTGCCAGTGCCGAGGTTGCAGCAGGGAATATTATTGTGCCGTTATCCGTATGGCTCGCACAAAAAAATCAATTGCAATCACGTAATGATATAGGTGTCTGGTTGGACAGCGATGAAACTGCCGAACAAATTGGCGATGACGCAAAAAAATTACCGTTGATTGCCGTTAATTTCCCACTCTTTATGGATGGCCGCGCATTTTCAACTGCCAAACTTTTACGTGAGCGTTATGGTTTTACAGGAGAGCTACGCGCAGTAGGCAATTTAATTCGCGATCAATTATGTTATTTACGTCGTTGTGGTGTGAATGCATTTGCGTTTTCCAATCCGGATATCAAATTGGAAGAAGCTGTTAAATCATTAAATGATTTCAATGAATACTATCAAGCGTCTGTTGATCAGCCTTTGCCTCTATTCAGGCGTCGCGCTTAACTTTCAAAATAATCCATTTAGATCAAATAAAAAAAACCGCCATCTGGCGGTTTTTTTATCGACTGGATTTTATATGTTATTCAAGTTCCTCTTCGTCCCTCGACAGAAAGATGGCTCCCCACACCAGGCTTTTATTCGCTTTAGCATCGGTTGCATCGCCCTTTACATTCACCCATAAGTACGGCTCACCTTGAGGTATGCTTAAACCATGCTCCAGTGTAAAAGACGCTATAGCGTAATCTGTAATATTGGTGCCACCTGGCAACACAAAATCCGTTTGGTTTAATGTGCCCTGGAAATGTTTTACAACCTGATTGGTTTCGTTATCCACCAAATCAAATTGATAAGTCACAGGAAAATCTGTACCCGCGTAATAAATATCAACATACATTTCTTCATTATTGT
>CAMLML010000098.1 GCA_946481095.1 uncultured Cellvibrio sp. | reverse complement strand
TTTGTATGATCATTTTTTATGCTTGCTATGTTACATTTAAAAACGCTGCACCATTTTGACCGGCTGTTACAAAACAGACTAATAGTATTGCGACGCTGCAAATAGATAATAGAACATTAATCCATTTGAGCTGAAATGACCAGATTATTGTCATCGCTAAAATAATTGCAGTGGAAATGAAGCCTAGCAACAGAATTGATAACTCTATTCCGAGCATTGTTCCTGTTGATATTTTATCTGTACGAAATAACTCTAAGTTAATAAATACAACCATCAAAAGCAACAAGCCAACGATTGTTGGAATGAATATTAAAAGTAGGTCTCTTTTCCTATTAATCATTTTGAATTTCTCAAATATTCAATTCATGATTCTATTGTAAGTAAAAAGTTTAATAGGCAGCACTTATTTATATCTCCATCTTTCATCTTTTCAAATGATGGGTAGATATTTAAGGGTGCATCTATATTACCCTTCTTCGTCATCCCTGCGAAAGCAGGGATCCATTTACTTACCAAGGTCATTGGATTCCTGCCTGCGCAGGAATGACGATAAACTTATGCAGGCATGGTAATAAATTTATTTAGAAGTGGAATTGATTTATGAAATGGCTTCAAGTTTTTTAATCCTTTTCAACAAACCCAAGCTGCTGCTCCACAAATCCAACAAACGCCGTTAATAATTCGTTATATGCAGAAGGATTTTTTTCCAGTTGTCGCCAAGCATAGCAGCAGGCTTCGAGGCTGGAAAGTTGGTGTTGGGTGTGGGCTTTGCGGATGGTGTAGAGGCTGGGGGGCGGGTTTTCCAGGGTTAATCGGGGGAGGGTTTGTAGTGCCGGGTTCAGGTAGAGCATTTTGCGGCTTTTTTTCCAGGTGGCGTCGATTAATACCAATCGAATTTTATTAGTTTCAATCTTGGATAAATCCGGTAATTCATTTGGAGTTGCTAATCCTAATGAAGTTAATTCTTTTGTGGCGGGATAAAGCAGCAGGGGAATTTTTTGATCTTTATATAAAGTGGCTGAAAGTTCATCGTCTGTAAATTTTTCGCCAGTAATCAACTGCATGTTGTTTGCGCAGAGATGTAAAAGTCGAATGCTGTTTTTAACTTCGGTGGTTTCTTGCGGGTGTTGTAGTACCAATAATTCGATGGGATTATCAATGGCGACTGCAAATTTGCAAATGCAATTCGCTGTGGCCAGTTGGCATAGGTTACACAAGGGGCGTTTGTTGGTCATAGACGGGTATTTCAATGATGGATACTTCAATTGATGATATGTAACCAAGCGTTTGTGTATGGGTTTGCTGGATCAATAGACTTTTTTCTGCGCGTGACAGGGATTTTATAAATGATTCACGTTTGCTTGCCTCACTACGGTTTTGGTGCAATTCCAGATAACATAAGCACTCGGGTTTGCGGCCCCGGAAGTAGCGGGCGCCTTTACCATTTGTATGTTGCCTCCAACGTCGTTTCATATCGGTGGTGATACCGGTATAAAGTTGATTGTCGCTGGTTGCAATAATATAAGTGAACCAATTTTTTTCATTCATATCGACAGTATATCTATGGCAAAACAATCCTCCAATCAAGATCGCAATTTTGACGATTTAGCCGAGCGATTTCAAAAAAATATTTACGGTGGGCTTAAAGGCAAAATTCGTCTGGCAGTTTTGCAGCGTGATTGTGCAGAATATTTGCAGATTCAACCTTTTCAATCTGCGCAGGCCAGCCAATGGCGAATTCTTGATGCCGGTGGAGGGCAGGGGCAGTTTTCGCTTGAGCTGGCCAAAGCGGGGCACCAACTGGTGATCTGTGACATTTCATCGGAAATGTTAAAAATGGCTGAGTCACAAATTAAAAAAGAAGGTTTGGAATCGCAGGTTACCTTAATCCATTGTTCTATTCAGGATTTATCAAAACATCTTCAGCAACCGAAGTTTGATTTGGTGATTTGTCATGCAGTGATGGAGTGGATGCAAAATCCCATCGAGCTTTTACCGGATTTGCAGCGGTATTTAAAAGCAGATGGATTTTTAAGTTTGATTTTTTACAATCTTAATTCACTGATTTATAAAAATTGTTTGCGCACCAATTTCAAAAAAATTATGAATCAGGATTATGTGGGAGCTGCGGGTAGTTTGACACCGATTAATCCACTCAAACCGGAAACAGTGTTGAATTGGCTTAAAGAACTGCCACTGGATTTACTTTGTCACAGTGGCATTCGCGTATTTCATGATTATATTTTTAACGAAATTCATCGGGAATCAAAACCTGATGAATTGGTGGAGCTTGAGCTGGAGTTATCGCGACAAGAACCTTTCCGCTCCCTCGGGCGTTACATTCATTTGTTGATGCGTGCCAATAACAAGTCTCGTGCCTGATTGATTTTTGCAGCCAGATAATCGTTACCACCTCGATCAGGATGCAATTTCTGGATAAGTTTTCGATGGGCTTCGACAATCATCTCGGCGGTAATTTCACCATTGTCAGGATTGCCTGATAATCCCAGGACTTCCATGGCTTCTTCGGTGCTTGTTAACGGGGTTTGTGGTGGGCTGGTTTCATCTGTCGCCTGATTTTTTTGTGAACGGAAACGGGCTCGAATTAATTGATAGATACCGGGAATAAATGGAATAGTTGCGGCTAACATTCCCCCAAGCCAATGCAATCGGCCTCGCATCACCAGAAACAGGAGCAGCCCCAGGAATGCATATTTAAACGCTTGAGCAATGACACGTTTTTTTTGTTCCAAATCACCTCTTTGATACTTCGACCACATGATTAACGCGGTAGTGGCAACAATAACCAGAAGTAAAAACTTGAACATATGTGAAACCCTTAACGAAATTTGCTCATGATTATATTCGTCCTTAACAAGACCACAACCTTTTTATCGATTATTTGGGGTTGATTGGTTATGCTTTGGGCTGACTTATTTCCGGTGCCATTGATGAAGGCCTTATCTTCCGGTTGCCTCTGTATGCAGAGCTTCCTTATTATTTTGATCAGTTTTCTTGCCGGATGCAGTGGGGATGCATCCAGGACGGAAAGATTTGTTTCATCCTCTTCCTTCAGTTCTGCCACAAGTTTCAGTTCAAGCTCAAGTAATTCCAGCGCAACAATTGCGACTCTTTCTGGAACTGTCAGTTTTGACCGTGTGCCACATAAAGCCAATCATCTGGGATTGGATTATGCCAATACACAAATCAAACCTGCGCGTGGAATTACGGTAGATCTGGTGAATGCTTCGGATGAAGTGATTGCCAGTCAGATCACTAATGAATCGGGACAATATTCTTTCAATGCTGTAATGGGTCAGGAAGTGCAAGTCAGGGTATCAGCACAATTAAAAAGCAACGGGGCAGGGTGGAATATTTCGGTTCGTGATAATACTGCCGGTGGTGCAGTTTATGCGGTACAAGGCGCGCTGGTTGCGATTGTTTCGGAAAATGAAATCAGAAATTTGCATATTGAATCCGGGTGGAATGGCGCGGCTTATACATCGCGCAGCGCAGGTCCCTTTGCAATTCTGGATTCCCTTTATGTTGGCATAACTCAATGGCGCGCAGCGGGTATGACGAATCCATTGCCGGACATGAATGTTTATTGGAGTGAAAATAATACGACTGCGGATGGAAATATCGCACTGGGTGAAATAGGAACCAGTTACTATTCGAACGGCAATCTTTATCTTCTGGGTGATGCCAATGTTGATACCGATGAATATGATTCGCATGTGATATTGCATGAGTGGGTGCATTTTCTGGAAACCAATGCTTCGCGCTCCAACAGTTTGGGTGGCGGTCACAGTGCAATTCAAAAGTTGGATATGCGCGTTGCTTTTTCTGAAGGTTTAGCCAATGCTTTTTCTGCCATCTTGTTGGATGATGCCATTTATGTTGATTCTATGGGATTGGCTCAATCTACCAGTTCTTTTTTTAATGTGGCCGAAAA
This sequence comes from uncultured Cellvibrio sp., assembly GCA_946481095.1. Next base: position 10,481 of record CAMLML010000098.1, on the reverse strand, counting down.
ATCACACAGTGTTAAAGGTTGGTATTCAGAAAAATCCGTCGAATCGATTCTGTATAACTACTATTTGAGTTCGGATAATCGGCCAACAAAAAGTGTCAATGATTTATTCGACGCTTTTACCCGGCAGGAGTATGTCAATCATTCAGGGTTAACATCCATTTTTGTGTTTTCCGATGTGTTGCAGCAAGTTGCTCCCGCTTCTTTTGGCACCTGGATCAATTTACAGACAGAACAAAATATTTTTTCATACAATGGTTTTGCAGAGGGTGAAACCAATACCGGTGGTTATGTTGAAAATTTACCTCTGTATAAAACACTTTCGTTATCAACTCCGCAAGTGACACTTTGCAGCAGCAATCGTTTTGGCTCTTTTAATCGTTTATCAAACTATCAGTTTGCAAAAATTGTGATTGAATCGCCGGGTACATACAGAATTCAAGCAGTTAATACAGTCGGCACCAATACGGATCCTGAGCTTTATCTCTATTCAGCAGGGCAATTAATTAATACGGGATTATCATCAACTGTTAATCAGGAAAGCATACAGCAATTTTTATCACCATCCAGTTATGTGCTGGCTCTTGCTGATGCACGGGTTTTAAATGAAGCATTGATTACTGATATCACCAGCTGTTTCAATTTAAGTTTGATCGGGGTGAATGAATAATGAGATTTTATCTATTGCTTATGCTTCTGGCGATTGCCAGTCCGGTTTGCGCTGACGATATGAAGTCTAAAAAAATAATGGGTAAACCAGGTGTGTCAGCCAGTTTTGTTGATAAAGAAATTATTCATCTGGCCGTTGGTGAAAACAAGCGTATAGATTTAGCAATTCACTATTCTGCTGATGCCGTGACCTACGAATTGCAAGCAACGCATGGGCTTGATGTGGTCGATCTAAAACAATCTTATATTCGTGAGGACGTCACTCCCGGTGTTTTAATCATCCCACTGGAAATTAAGGCTGATCAATCCGGCAGATATTATTTACATGTTCATTTGGTCACCTCAAGTACGGATGGCCAAACAAAAGGCGTGTTATCAAAAATTATATCGAGTGAACCGGAAATAAACGAAACAGTTCAGAAAAAAAATATAAATCCGAAAAAATTTAAAATTTTGCCTGTTGTAGAAACCATAAAAGACGCCAATGATGAATAAACATAAATTGAGATTACCTGCTCCCTGGGAGCCGCAGGATGCGATTTTACTTGTGTGGCCGGATAACACTATTTCCTGGCAAGTGGATATTGAAGAGTTGGAAGAATTGTATGAAGCATTGATCGCTTTATTGGTGGATTACGTTGATATTATTTTGGTTGTGCCTGAAGGTCAGATTGATCCTGTCAAAGCAAGACTGGTGCTGATGGATGTTCCAGTGGAGTTTGTATACTTTTACGAAGCTGTACGGAATACTGTCGATTCGCGAGATTCTATTAATGTGAAAGATTTTGGCCCTTTTATTGTTGAATCAGAATCCGGATTCACTGTTCTATCTGGAATAGATAGAAATTTTACTGAGAACTTGTTATTGCAACATGCTTTTCCTTGTGCGCACAGTGAAAAAACAGATATTTATTTATCCTGGAGCGATATTGAATCAAACGGAAAGGATTTGATTTTGCTTGATCTGAATCACGTGCTACAGAAAAATCCTTCCAATACCGAGGCTGGGATAAAAAATTTCTTTTTACAGAATACCAATTCAGTCCAATTTGTGAATGTTGAAACCCGCTCAACAATACCGGGAACTGTCAGGTTGGGAGTTTTGAATCAAATTTTATGTATTCGATGTGATGATGCCATGAGTGTTTATTATCACTCCTCAGAAAAGCGATATGAGACTCTGTGTACTATCAATAATAATCTGGAGGAACCGCTGGAGTTGGTTTCTTTGCCATGGAGTGTTTTTGTTACTGATGAAGGAGTGGAGTATGTAGCGGACTATTCGCAATTTGTTGTGGTGAATGAAACAGTATTGGTTCCCATTTTTGATTTGCCCAGCGATGAGGAAGCGATGGAGATTATTTCCCGGTCTTTCCCGGGATTTGATATTTTTGGTTTCCCAAGCCGTAGTCTTGCGGTCATGAAAACGGGTTTGTCTGGTATAACCCAGCCAATTCCTGAAGGTGTGTTGGAGCCCTTGTAGTGGTAGTTATATGTCAGAAAAATCGACTTTAATAAAAAGCTGTACATCAGGTGACTCTTGTTTGAATCAGATGTTAATCGAACAGCTTCAGTTGCAAGTTGATAAGTTAACAGAACAAGCGCAAACAGATGCTTTGACCAATTTATTCAATTATCGTTTTTTTGTAGATGCCTTGCGAAGGGAAATGGAGCGCGCCCAACGTTCACTGCAATCTATGAGCATGATTATGATTGATGTTGATTTTTTTAAAAAATTGAATGATCAGTATGGTCATGAAATTGGCAATCAAGCGTTGCAACAGATTGCGAAAATAATTCATTTAACTGTACGCAAGCTCGATATAGCCTGTCGTTTTGGCGGTGAAGAATTTGTGGTTATTTTGCCTGGCACTGATCTTCGACAATCTACTTATGTTGCAAATCGTATTCGTGAAGTGATAGAACAGTCACCACTGGAAGTAAATGGCAAGTTGATTAATATGACAGCGAGTTTGGGTGTTGATGAATATAAAGCCAGTCACAGTGATACAGCAGACGGATTTATCGAGCGAGTTGATAGTTGGTTATATAAAGCAAAACAATCCGGCCGCAACAAAGTTATGCATCCTGATTTTGATCAGGAAAACACAAGCAAATCCATAGTCACGGAAAATGAGAAAGATGCGTTGTTTAATGCATTCTCACGCGATTAATAAAGTTGTTTCATCAGTTTTTGTATTTTTTTGGAGTGTTTTATGTCATATCCCAAAATTGGTAATTTGGCACCGGCTTTTTCTCTGTTGAACCAAAATGGAGAAAAAATTTCACTGAAGGATTTTAAAGGTAAAAAAAATGTCGCTTTATATTTTTACCCCAAAGCATCGACACCCGGGTGTACTACTCAAGCCTGTGGGTTGAGGGATACAGCTGATATTTTTACCGAACTGGATACCGTCGTTTTGGGCGTGAGTCCCGATGCCCCATCAAAATTAACTAAATTCATTAAAAAGTACGATCTTAATTTCGATTTGTTATCGGATGAGGATCATTCAGTTGCAGAAAAATATGGTGTTTGGGCATTAAAACAATTTATGGGGAAAGAGTTTATGGGAATAGTGCGAACCACTTTTGTGATCGACAAGGAGGGTCGTCTTCGTCATGTCATGAATAAGGTAAATACAAAGACACATGACCAGGATTTAATCGACATTATTCGTTCTGGCATTTAAATCAACGTATTTTTTGTCGAGTCTGATAAAAAAGTTTGGTTTTTGAATAAAAAGCATTCATTCAGGCTTGGCTAGATAAAATCTTGCTCTATAATCCACTACTAGTGAGAGTTCAAATGACACGGAGGGGTCAATTAAAACATAGCAGTTAATTAATCCTAAACCTTACAGCGCCTTAGCTGGCAAAGGAGACGCCCTCAATGATCCAATTACAGCGAAAATACCGTCTTGACTCTGATGCTTCAGGTGAAGCGTTTGAAACGGGACAGGTGAAAACTTACGAAGAGTATCTGGTTCTTGCCGAGATACCCAAAGTAGATGGTGTAGCAAATCGAATTGTCGAAGCACTGGTGCAGCGTGTTGGCCAGCATCCACTTTCTGTGGATGATATTGCGGGTGATGTTCGATTGACTCGACGTACCTTACAGCGTCGCTTGCAGGAGCAAAATGCCAATTTTGCACAACTGCGTGATTCTGTGCGGTTTCATTATGCAATCAAGTTTTTGATTGACCAGCATATGAGTGTTGATTCAGTCTCCAAAGCTTTGGACTTCTCTGATCGAACCAGTTTTACCAACGCTTTTAAACGTTGGACAGGATTGTCTCCCAGTCTGTTTCGGAAACTGTTTCGCGATTACGCATGACTAAAAAATCCCTGCAAATTGCAGGGATTTTTTTATCCCCCCGTTTAATTGCCTCACTTGTATAAAACAGGTAGAGTTGCGCTTTTTTTAACTGGGGTGATTTTATGAGTTTAATTCCATCTGCTATAGCACAAACGCAAGCTGCCGCGCCGCAACAAGCGAGTCCGTGGACATTCTGGATCATGATGGGCGGTATGTTTTTGTTCATGTATTTATTGATTATTCGTCCGCAGCGTAAACGCCAAAAAGAGCATCAAAATTTGATGTCAGCTTTAGGTAAAGGGGATGAGGTAGTCATGACCAGTGGAATTGTTGGTCGTGTTGTAAAAGTTGATGATACTTATATTGTGGTTGAAACCGGAAACAATATTGAGCTCAGGTTTCAAAAAGTGGCAGTCCATGCTGTGTTACCTAAAGGCACTATCAAGTCGATAGATGCAGCTTGATCAAAGACAATTTGCAGGCTTGGGCAGGCCTGCAATTTTGGCCGCTATTTTCGCCGGGCTTGGTGGAAATAGCTGCATGAGATAAATACTTTTTCCTTTATCTTCCCCCAGATTTTTTCCTACAAATTTCACCAATGGTCTCATCGCCGGTGATAGATCGAATTGGTGATAAAACTCCCGTATCAAATGGATTATTTCCCAATGCGCATCTGTCAGGAAAATATTTTCCTGTTGTGCAATTTGCTCTGCAATTATTGGCATCCACTCGTTCGGATTTTTCAGGAAGCCTTCGCCATCAACGTCAGGGAATGGATCTGTCATATCAATACCAGCTTTGGGCAAGTTTGAATTTAACTGTTAATTTCACAAAACCCTGATAGCTGATTGGTTTAATTCCTGTTAGTAACTTTTCTGTAATACCTCTGGCAATAAGATCATTTTCAAGTGCATAAAACTCTGCTCCTGAAGCTGATAATCTGTTTATGGTCGCAGCCAGCGGTGAAGATGTTATAGCACCTAAAACGCCATCGTTAATTAATATGACTGCATCATTACCCGAGCATATATTCAGGCCTGACTCCATGCTCAGGCAGTTAAAAGGGGATTTGCTAATGATGTGTAGAATGGCCATATTTTAAAAACTGAGTAATTGATCTTGTTTGTTCATAAGTTGATTTATTTGAGCGTCGTCGATTATTTCAAGTTGCTCAAGAATGAGGTCGGATGTCGTTAGTCCGCGTTTTTTGAGCGAATCAGCATGGCAATAAATTTTATCGATTCCATATAGTTCCAGCGCCTGAAGAGAGGATGCCATATTTTTTTGTGTAATTTGATTAGCGTTTTGTTGTTTGATCAATTGAAAAACACCATCGTCCATAAATAATAAGCTCAATTCCTGATCGTAGGCGCTGGCTGCCAGAATGGCATCCAATGCTTCACGTGCGTGGCTATTGCCATAAGGTGCTTGTCGAGTGATAAATAAAATTTTTTTCATATCATGTTCCAAACGTAATTATTCTGTCTGAAACTACTGTTGCCTCCAGCAACTGCCCAAGGCCGCTGATTTCAAAATGATCCATTAAATTGGCTGCCGGTTTTAAATAACGTTTGGCTTCTTCTTTGTTTAGTAAGCCTCGTCGTAATGCAGCAGCTATGCATACAACAAGATCAATTTTTTCTTTTTCGGCAAGTTGTTTCCATTCGTCGGGCAAATCTCTTTCGTCTCTGGGGGGAGCACTGAGTGATGTTGCATTATGAACACCATCACCATAAAAAAATACCCTGTGAATTTTATGGCCTTCATCCAACACTGCTTTGGCAAATTCAAAAGCAGTATTGCTGGATTGATCTGAATAAGGTGCTGCAAGTACAACTAATGAAAATAACATAGGCACACCGAAAAAATTAAGGCTCCCGAAGGAGCCTTTTTTGTTAGCTAAACTAAAAATCAATCATCACTGGCCACGCCTAAAAGATGTAACAGGCTGGTAAATAGATTGACAATAGAAAGATAAAGGTTAGTTGTCGCGATGAGATAATTGGTCTCGCCATTGTGGATAATCTCACTTGTTTGATAAAGAATCAGGCAAGACATTAGCAAAATAACTGCAACAGAAAGAACCAGGTGCAGTGTTGAAAAATAGTATCCAAAAAGTGATGCGCCAACTAAAAACAACGATACAACCAACAGTAACATACAGCCAACAGCCAAAAAGCCGCCCATGAAGCTGAAGTTTTTGCGGGTCGTTAATACATAAGCGGAGAGACCGGCGAAAATCAATGCAGTACCACCAAGAGCTTGCATGATAATTTGCCCGCCGTTACTGAGTCCCAAATAACGATTGAGCATCGGGCCCAAGCTGGCTCCGATAAGGCCTGTGAAAGCGAAAACAACCCAGATACCGGCTGAAGAATTGGCAGTGCGTGGCAGAACAAACCAGATAAGTGCCAAAGCCGATAAACTCATAACCAGTCCGACCATGGAGCTGATGCCTATTACCATGGATACTGTAGCTGTCAGAGTACTAAACGCTAGCGTCATAGATAACAGCATATAAGTGTTTCGCAACACTTTGCTGGTTCCTACGCTGTCCAGCGTTGCTGATGGGGTCTTGTAAATGTCTTGCATAATTACACTCCTGATTAATTGTCGAGCCGATGATACAAATCAATCCAGTAGTTGCCAAGTCCTTAATCAAAAGACCTATTTTCTTGACATCATTTTTATAAAAAAGTTTAGTAAAAAAAGACAATAAAAAAGGGCCTTAAGGCCCTTAATATTTGGCGGAGGGGCAGGGATTCGAACCCTGGGTAGGCTCGCACCTACGCCGGTTTTCAAGACCGGTGCATTCAACCACTCTGCCACCCCTCCGAGTGGGGCGAATTATACAGTGCTTTTTCTGATGGGCAAGCTTCATATAACTTTTTTTAATATTTTTTATTGAGGGCAAAAAAGAAGGTGAAATTGTTTTGAGCGTTAAACGAAAAAGCCGAATCTTTTGATTCGGCTTTTGGTTGTTAATTATTCTGACTGACTCACTTTTGATGTTCTCGGATCGTTTTGTGGCCTTTGAATTCTTCGCGGATTGTGTGACACCAAAGGAGGTAGTTGTGTGTCCAGTGGATGAGCTGCGACCACTTCCAGTTTTTCAGTCAAAATTTGAATTTGGCCGACAGGTTTGGGCGCCAATCGTGGATCGTTTCCTGCCCGTGTTGCTACGGTTGTCGTCGAAGCGGGACTTTCTTGAACAATAGAGTCCTCGTGTTTTTCCATATCTATTTTATTGCTATCCCCCAAATTAATTGGTTCGGATACTTCCTCTATAGCATATGAACTGCGTGAGTCCTCAATCGGCGTTGGGGTGGAGACATAATCTTCATTTTGTGCTTTTCCTGTTGCGATTTGTTCAGGAATAGGTTGAATAAGTGTTGAAGGATAGTCCTGGGTTTCCTGTTTTATTTTTGATGTTTCCCGTTCATGCTCTGCAATTGCTGCTGCAATTTCCTGTGCTAAACGTGCGGATTCACTCAACTCTTGCACTGGTGCAGTTTGCATCGGAGCGGCAAAGACAGATGATGCTGCAGCTGCTGGTGTAATAGTTTCATCCGTAATGGAATCCTGTTCAAACATATCATCAACATTTCGTTTATCGCGACGGCGTTGCTGGGTGCGATTGCGACGTCCGGCGGGGCGACGGTTGGGGCGGTTGTCATTCGCATTTTCAGAATCCTGATCAGCTAATACTTCCTGATCCTGAACTTTTTCTTCTTTGGTCACAACAGGGCGCTCTTCACGCGGACGTTCTTCACGTTGTTGGCGCTGTTGACGATGTTTGTGTCCACGTTGTTCCTCGCCGGTATTATTTTCCTGGCGATTATTGCGTTGCTGGCGTGAATCCTGATCTTTGGTTTTTTCGTCGCGTTTTGACTCGACAGGTTTTTCGAGATTATCACGCAATTCTTCGCGTTTATGATCCTTGTCCCGACGATTGTTGCGCGAATCCCGGCGATTACGATTTTGTCCGCGACGATTGTCACGATTATCCCGTTTGGATTTTTTGCCAACTTCTTTTTCGCCGCCAAATATTGAACCCAGAGCCGACAATAAACGGCTGAGAATACCGGGTTTTTTAGCGGGTTCAGGCGCAGGTTGGCTGGGGGCTGTTAATTGCACCAGCGGTTTTGGGAAGTTAACAGGCTTGTTGTTAATTTCACTTCCATCATCTTCTTTTTGCTCGTCGTGATGGTGAGGAATAATTTTGTAACTGGTTTCCAGAGTGCCTTCATCGTCATCACGTAAACGTTGAACTTCAAAATGAGGTGTTTGTAATTCGGCATTTGGGACAATCACAACGCGAGTATTGTTGCGTGCTTCAATACTGGAAATGGTTTTTCGTTTTTCATTTAGCAGATATGTGGCAACAGATACCGGACAAATTGCACGGATTTCAGCACTGCGATCTTTTTGTGCCTCGTCTTCAACCAGGCGCAAAATTGATAAGGCCAATGAGCGAGTCGAGCGAATCGTACCTTGGCCTTCACAGCGTGGGCATATTTTGCTGTGAGTTTCACCTAAGGATGGGCGCAAGCGTTGACGCGACATTTCCAGCAGGCCAAATTTGGAGATGCGGCCAATTTGCACACGGGCACGATCCATCTGTAATGCTTCGTGCACACGATTTTCCACATCGCGTTGATTGCGTGGTGACTGCATATCAATGAAGTCAATAACCACCAGGCCGCCCATATCACGTAAACGTAATTGGCGAGCAATCTCGTCGGCTGCTTCAAGGTTGGTTTGGCGTGCAGTTTCTTCGATGTCGCCGCCTTTGGTTGCACGTGAAGAGTTGATGTCAATCGATACCAAGGCTTCCGTTGGATCAATCACAATCGATCCTCCAGATGGCAATTTGACTTCACGCTGAAACGCAGTTTCGATTTGTGATTCGATCTGGTAGCGATTAAAAAGAGGGATATCGTCCTGATAAAGTTTCACCTTACTGCGATAATTCGGCATTACCTGACGAACGAATTCTGCCGCAAGATCGTAGGCTTCTTTATTATCAACAATAACTTCTCCAATATCCTGACGAAGATAATCGCGAATAGCACGAATAATAACGTTGCTTTCCTGAAACAAAAACTCCGGCGCGTTGACAGTATTGGCAGCTTTTTCAATCGACTCCCAAAGTTGCAGCAGATAGTTTAAATCCCACTGTAATTCTTCAGAGCTACGGCCAACACCTGCGGTACGGATAATCACACCCATACCATTGGGCACTTCAATTTCTCCCAAGGCATCTTTCAGATCTGCTCTTTCCTCGCCTTCAATGCGACGGGAGATACCACCAGCCCGAGGATTGTTAGGCATTAGTACCAGATAACGCCCGGCAAGGCTGATAAAAGTGGTAAGGGCGGCTCCCTTGTTGCCACGCTCTTCTTTGTCAACCTGAACTATGACTTCAGTACCTTCTTTCAGTACGTCCTTAATTTTGACACGGCCTTCGTATTCACCACCTTTGGTGAAATACTGGCGAGAGATTTCTTTGAGTGGTAGAAAGCCATGACGCTCAGCGCCGTAGTCAACAAACGCAGCTTCGAGACTGGGTTCTATACGGGTGATTTTACCTTTGTAAATATTGGATTTTTTTTGTTCGCGGTTGCGATTTTCGATATCCAGGTCGTACAGCCATTGGCCATCAACCAGTGCAACGCGCAGTTCTTCAGGCTGGGTTGCGTTAATAAGCATTCTTTTCATAAATAAACCTGTTGTTTCTAGCACCCTCGGATGCGTTGATAACACAGGCTTTGAAAAGCTCAGAAGCCAGACAAATTTTATGGATGCCAGATGGGGTAGGGTTTTATCAACATTTGCCGCTATGGGCTACAAAATAAAACGCTGTTTAAATCAGATCCCGATCTGTTTGTGATCCTTTATACGCGTTGCCTGATGACAATCCTGCATCGGCCAAAACAAAAATTTGCTTCTCTCATTTACTATTTGGTGGTTTTTCAGTCCATGCCATGAGTGTATTTGCATGTAAGGGATATCAAACATTTGATAACAATTTTCTACCACAAAATAATTCTGATTTTTCAAAACACCTGTTTATCAACAAGACCAGTATAAGTGCCGGTGTTGTTAAATCGCTCAGTTTCTTGTTGAGCGGAGTTGTCAGTTAGTTAGTTCGATTTTTTGCCAATGGCGTGTCGTCTTTTGGTGCCGTCTTACTCTCTGAGCAGGGCAAAAAACTCAAACTACCCTCAGCGGTATTTCCTGACCTGAATGCCTTTAATCTGCATTCAGTGGAAACCAGTCCTGAAAGGCACTTTGGAATATAGCAGCAATATAGAAGGCGAGCAAATAATAAAAACAAGCTATAACAGCCACTTAGCGATACTTTTTAGTATGATGCGCAGCATGAAACATGAATCTGCATCCCAATCGTCAACAATATTACAGGTCTCTTTTGCATCCATAGATGCTGATCAGGCAGGGCAAAGGCTGGACAACTTCTTGATGGCGCGTCTTAAAG
>CAMLML010000097.1 GCA_946481095.1 uncultured Cellvibrio sp. | reverse complement strand
CTTTTCTATATTATTGGGTTATGCCTATTGGGTTCATTATGCAGTTGTAACAAGAAATTTAACTCAACTACTTGTTTTGATAATAATTAATATTATTCCATTTATGAATCCTATTTCTGCAATAATTTTATTTTTGGTTAGATCCAGAATAAAAAGAGAAGTTGGCAGCTTGTAGTTTATTGTTTAATAAGAAATTACGTCTATGTTTAGTGCTGTGCCTAAAAGAAATTTTCGAAGACAAAATTTTTTTTGAATAGTAAGTGCGGCGCCACTATTTTGTTAGCAGTGCAGTTTCCTCAATAAATTAGAGATAAAATATCGGATTGCGATGGTATGCAATCTGTAATTTTTTCTGTCGCAAAAGTAATTTTAATCTTGATAATTTATCTGCCACAACGGTAGTAAATTCTATCTTTAATTTTTAAAGCAAGAAATGTTGTTGGCTACTTCACTAACAGGAGCTTTAACATGTTAATTAAAAAAATTGCTATAGGTTCTTTATTGTTAATGTCAGTTTCTGCTGCATTTGCCTATCCTCGTCATGATCCCAACGTTTATGACAAAGGAAATCTTTGGTCCATTACATTTCATGATGATGATTCCGTTGCGCATAATCAGTGGGCTACACAGCGCATTTGTTTTCTGCCTTATTCCGCGCCATTAGCAGGACAAACACAAATAAAAGGAACCTGGTATTCAACAACTTATCCCAATTGGCATGGTCATTATCGACAAGAAGGTGACAGTGTAAAAATGGTAGGGAATTTTTGGAGTGGTAAAGGTAATGACAGTATGGAGTGGGATATTGTCACTTCATCTCCCCACACAGGTTTGGGCGTTAAATTAAATACTTTGGGTGCTGGTCATTGGAGTGAGTGGGGTGATAATGGCCGCCTTGGGCCGGTTTATGGGTTTGGTAATGCAGTATTCCAGCGTGTTGGATATTGCAAAGTTTTTTCCACTTCGCTTGATGTCGATATTGGTATTAAAGCACGCCTGCTTTCTAACGGACGTGAGGCTGAATATCCACAACAATTGGATCAGCTGCCATTGGAAGGTGCGAGTGAATTGGAAGAGCTGTTCGAAAAATAAAATAGAGATGTCATTTTCTATTTGAAACCCTGATCCTGAAAGGTCAGGGTTTCTTAATTAATCAAGTTAAGTAGTTGATTTTCGTAATCGGCAGCAGGGATTTCGTTGTCATTGATTAATTCAATACGGCTATCACTAAGATCGTCGATTTCCAGCATAGCCGGATTAACACTCAGAACACCATTTTCAGCATTGAACATATAAACTCCCTGATCAGTATTCATAACTGCTTTTGCACGCAGTACATCCAAACCTGTTATCCAGCCGAATAGTTGGTTAAAGTTAAATTGTTTTTGCGGTTTGAATAACCAGCCGCAAGAAAAAAATCCCTGGCTTTGATTTTCACGGCGTAAAAAATCCTGATCCACATCAAGCTGTATTTTATTATTATAAATTTCACGTTTTGGATTTAAATTGTTTTTGTGAAGATTAGGGGAATACAATTTCGCTTCTTGTCGTTCCAAATTCAATAGTGTTGGATCTATCTGACCTTGTGTAGTAAAAGCCCAGACTTTTTTCGGTGGATTGGATAATTGCAACAGCTTGTGGAAATCTTCGCGGTTATCATCATTTGCCAAATCATTTTTATTGGCGATTAATACATCGGAAACAGCAATTTGATCCAGAAATATTTCATTTTCGGTATAGCGTGCATCTTGCAATTTTCGCGAATCGAGCAGGGTAATGGTTGCACGTAAATCCAATACCTCGCGGTAATTTTCACCCGTTAGCGCACTAATAATATCGGCAGGATGACCAAGCCCTGTGGGTTCAATAAGAATTCGGTCAGGGTGGGTTTTGTTGATCAGCATGTTTAATGCGATTTTCATAGGCAGATCAGCAACACAACAAATACAACCGCCGGGCACTTCGCGAACTTGTGCGTTAGTGTCCTGCAAAATAGCGCCGTCAATTCCAATTTCACCAAATTCGTTTACCAGTATTGACCAACGTTCTGTTGCTGGTTTGTTGGCGAGCAGATGCCGAATGGCAGTTGTTTTACCCACACCCAAAAACCCGGTGATAATATTGGTGGGAATCAGTTTTTCTTTTTTGTCAGGAGGGGAGCTGATTTGCATAAACTCTATTCATTTGTCAGTGATTTTTAATTTGGTTTTTTTAAAGGTTGCCAGTTTAATTTATTCTTTCTCCATTTCGAATCCTGATAACCCGACCCTGTGCAAAATATACATGTTTCCACAATCCACCGCTTTCTGATTTGTAACTCCAGATATCAACTTGATCGCAGCTTTCAACTATAACTTCTTTGCCTTCTAAATCGCGGGTTCTACGTGTTACAGGTTCGCAATAAGAGTCCGTTATTTCCGGTGAACCACAGATACTACTGGTGTCAGCTTTGGTATCGCCTATGTCAACCAATTTGCCTTCGCATCTGAGAGAATCGGCCAGAGCCATATGACTCAATAAACTCAGGGATGATATTAAACAAAACACTGAAATGGATTTTTTCATGGAAAATTTTCCTTGGAGGCTGGGATTCGTCCGCATATTCCTGACAAATTGCTGAATTGTCGCTGAATAGTTTTGAAAGCTGTTTGGATTCTATCTACCAACTGGCTATAATCGCGTGCTTCTTTTTATTGCTGTTGAGGCTCCGCCATGTTGAGAATCGCCGAAGAAGCGCTCACCTTTGATGATGTGTTACTTGTCCCCGGTTATTCGGAAGTCATTCCGAAAGATGTTTCCCTGAGAACCCAGCTGACCCGCAAGATTCAACTGAATATTCCCCTGATTTCAGCGGCAATGGATACAGTGACCGAATCACGCTTGGCTATTGCCATGGCACAGGAAGGCGGGATTGGCATCATCCACAAGAATATGACCATCGAACAACAAGCCGCTGAAGTACGAGCTGTGAAAAAGTTCGAAGCCGGTGTGGTGAAAGACCCGATCACGATTGAGTCCACGGCAACTATTCGCGATTTGATCGCATTAACACGCAAAAATAACATCTCCGGTGTTCCGGTTCTGGAAAATGGCGATCTGGTCGGGATAGTCACTGGTCGCGATGTGCGTTTTGAAAAGAATCTGGATGCCAGTGTCTCCAGCATCATGACCCCCAAAGCCCAGCTGGTTACTGTCAAAGAAGGCTTTACGCCGGAAGAAGTGCGTGACCTACTGCATAAACACCGCATCGAAAAAGTCTTGTTGGTGGATGATAAATTCAACTTGCTTGGTTTGATCACTGTAAAAGACATCAACAAAGCCGAGCGTTATCCCAATGCCTGTAAAGACCCGGAAGGGCGTTTGCGTGTAGGCGCCAGTGTTGGCACCAGCCGCGATACTGATGCACGGGTTGATGCATTAGTGGAAGCCGGTGTGGATGTGCTGGTGGTGGATACAGCACACGGTCATTCCAAAAACGTACTGGATCGTGTTCGCTCAATCAAAAGCAAATACCCGGATGTGCAAGTCATTGGTGGCAATATCGCGACAGGTGAAGCAGCTCTGGCGCTGGTTGAAGCAGGTGCGGATGCCGTTAAAGTCGGCATAGGCCCGGGTTCCATCTGTACAACTCGCATAGTCAGCGGTGTGGGTGTCCCACAAATTTCTGCTATCGCTAATGTGGTAGCCGCTTTAAAAGGGACGGGCGTTCCTGCGATTGCCGATGGAGGCATACGCTATTCCGGTGATATATCCAAGGCCGTTGTTGCCGGTGCACATTCTGTGATGATGGGTTCCATGTTTGCCGGTACCGAGGAAGCGCCCGGTGAGGTTGAGCTCTTTCAAGGCCGTACCTATAAGGCATATCGTGGTATGGGTTCATTGGGTGCCATGGCACAAACCAGTGGTTCCAGTGATCGTTATTTCCAGGACGCCAGTGCCGGTACTGAAAAGTTAGTCCCCGAAGGTATTGAGGGTCGTGTTCCCTACAAAGGTCCACTCGCTGCAATTGTTCACCAGTTAATGGGTGGCTTGCGTTCATCAATGGGCTACACCGGTTGTGCCGATCTTGAACTCATGCGTACCAAACCCACATTTGTACGCGTTACTGCCGCTGGTATGGGTGAAAGCCATGTGCACGATGTACAAATTACCAAAGAAGCACCAAATTATCCTGTTGGCAGTCGTTAATTTGGTTAGCACCTCCCTTTGAAAAAGGGAGGCGGGGGAGGGATTTAAGATGGTCAAATTTTTCTGAAAATTTAAATCCCCCCTAACCCCCCTTTTTCAAAGTGGGGAATTTTAAATTTTTTAATCGGTAGAAAAAATGTCTCACGATATTCACGCACAACGTATTTTGATTTTGGATTTTGGTTCGCAGTACACGCAATTAATTGCTCGTCGTGTGCGTGAAATTGGTGTGTTTTCAGAAATTCGCGCATGGGACATGAGCGAAGAGGAAATTCGAGATTACAAACCCAGCGGAATTATTTTAGCGGGCAGTCCTGAATCGACTACAGAAAAAGATTCACCACGTTCACCTCAAATCGTATTTGATTTGGGTGTTCCTGTTTTAGGGATTTGTTACGGAATGCAAACCATGGCCATGCAAATGGGTGGATTGGTTGAAGGCTCCAATATTCGCGAATTTGGTTACGCACAGGTAAAAGTTCACGGCGAATCCTCTTTGTTGAAAGATGTTAAAGATCATGTTGATCATGATGGTAGCGCTTTGTTGGATGTCTGGATGAGCCATGGTGATAAAGTCACCCGCATGCCTGAAGGTTTCAGCTTGATGGCCTCAACACCTTCGTGTCCGATTGCCGGCATGTATCACGAAGCTAAAAAATTCTATGGCGTGCAATTTCATCCTGAAGTCACGCACACTTTGCAAGGAAAACGTTTATTCGAACATTTTGTTTTGCAACTCTGTGATTGCCAGCCGCTTTGGACGCCAGCCAATATTGTTGACGATGCAATTAAAAAAGTGCGTGCGCAGGTAGGTTCTGACAAGGTTTTGTTGGGATTATCCGGCGGAGTCGATTCATCCGTGGTTGCTGCACTTTTGCATAAGGCCATTGGCAATCGACTCACGTGCGTTTTTGTTGACAATGGTTTGTTGCGCAAAAATGAAGGTGATCAAGTGATGGATATGTTCGCCAAAAATATGGGCGTGCGCGTAATTCGTGCCGACGCACAGGATCAATTTTTATCAAAACTTGCAGGCATTAATGATCCCGAGAAAAAACGTAAAATAATCGGTGGTACTTTTATTGATGTGTTTGATGCAGAAGCTAAAAAATTAAAAGACGTAAAATGGCTGGCACAAGGCACCATTTATCCGGATGTAATTGAGTCAGCTGCCGCAAAAACCGGCAAAGCCCATGTGATCAAATCGCATCACAATGTGGGCGGCCTTCCGGAAGACATGGCATTTAAATTAGTTGAACCTTTGCGTGAATTATTTAAAGACGAAGTGCGTGCAATTGGTTTGGAATTGGGTTTGCCCTATGACATGGTTTATCGTCATCCATTCCCTGGTCCTGGTCTTGGCGTGCGTATTTTGGGTGAAGTAAAAAAAGAATATGCTGATATTTTGCGCGAAGCTGATGCGATCTTTCTTGAAGAATTACGTGCTGCTGATTGGTATCACAAAACCTCACAAGCTTTTGCAGTTTTCTTGCCAGTGAAATCCGTAGGTGTTGTCGGTGATGGTCGCCGTTACGAATGGGTGATTTCGTTGCGTGCAGTCGAAACAGTTGATTTTATGACAGCTCGTTGGGCGCATCTGCCCTATGAATTATTGGAAAAAGTATCCAATCGAATTATTAATGAAATTTCCGGTGTGTCACGTGTTTGTTACGATGTGTCGAGCAAACCACCTGCAACTATTGAATGGGAATAAGAATGATAAAAATCACTCACTGGTTTTTGTTGTGCAGTTTGTGTGTGGCTGGCTTTTCGTTTGCTCAAGCAACAAAACAATCTTCATCCAGTGTGAATATTTTTGATATCAGTTATCCTCTGAAGGCAGAAAAAAGTTCATTGTCATCGTCTTCTGCTTCTTCTGTAATATCATCAAAGAAAAACAGTTCTTCATTTGCAAGCTCATCAAGAAGCAGTGAATCTTCGCAAGCGTATAGTTCGGTAAATGATCTGGTTGTCCTTGGTAGCGAATTTGGTGCTTCATCAGAGGCGGCTTCATCGGCATCTTCGACTCAAAGTCAGGCGTCACATTCTTCTATTGGTGAGGACGTAACAGACAACCCATCTTCATCACAATCATCGCGAACCGAACTCTCATTTATTTCTCCAAAATTAATTCTTGGTACTAAAATCCCACCCAACTCTTCTGCAACCCTGTCATGGATTCCCGAAGAGGTTGTGGGTGGTTTCAGTGAACACACACCTGTGTTGGTCATTCATGGAAAAACACCCGGTATGACATTGTGTTTGACCGGTGCGGTACACGGTGATGAATTAAATGGAATTGAAATGATTCGTCGCATTATGCACAGCGTACAATCTGAAAAGCTAACGGGTACTTTGATCGGTGTTCCTGTTGCCAACATTATGGGGTTTCGACGCAACTCACGATATTTACCGGATCGACGCGACTGGAATCGTTATTTCCCGGGTAACACTTATGGCAGTTCTGCATCACGTTTGGCACATTCATTTTTCAGCAATATTATTTTGCATTGTGATGCATTGGTGGATATTCACACGGGATCATTTCATCGCACTAATCTCACACAATTGCGCGCAGATCTGGCTGATGAAAAAGTTGCTGCACTGGCACAAAATTTTGGCAGTATTGCGGTGTTAAATAGTCATGGAAATCCCAATTCTTTACGCGCTGCGGCAGTGAGGGCAGGGATCCCTGCTGTGACATTGGAAGCGGGTGAACCTATGGCTATGCAAAGCAAAATTGTCACTGAAGGAACCGATGCAATTATGACCTTGATTTCCAAGCTGGGCATGTATGGCAAACAACCACGTTGGCGACAGTCTTCGCCGGTTTATTATCGATCCAGTTGGGTGAGAGCCAATCAAAGCGGCATTTTGTTCAGTCGGGTTCAGTTGGGAAATAAAGTGAAAAAAGGGGATGTGTTAGCGACAGTTACCGATCCCATCACGAATGCTAAAACAGACATCAAATCACCCTACGATGGCCGCGTTATTGGGATGGCATTGGATCAGGTTGTGATGCCCGGTTTTGCGACACATCACATCGGTATTCAAACCCCGGAAGCCATGTTACTGGAAGAATCCGCACCATTGGATGATGGTATAGAGGATGAAGATGCCGGCGACGAAGGCCTGGATGATGGTGATGATGGTGAAATTTCCGAGTCGGGAATGCCCTCAGCTACGCCGACGTCCAGTGAGTGATTAAAACACCCTCTCCCTTGTGGGAGAGGGGACTTGAAATTTTCCTTCAACGCCCCATCTCCCCAACATTCATTGTTAACAGGAGACTTACCATGACCGTTGATGCCCGCAAAGAAACCCGTGGATTCCAGACAGAAGCCAAGCAGCTGTTGCACTTGATGATCCATTCACTTTATTCCAATAAAGAAATTTTTCTGCGCGAATTAATTTCCAACGCATCGGATGCTGCCGATAAATTACGTTTTGAAGCAGTTTCCAATGGTGATCTATATGAAGGTGATGCGGAATTAAAAATTCGTATCAGTTTTGATAAAGACGCAAAAACCATCACCATTAGTGATAATGGTATTGGTATGTCGCGTGATGAGGTAATTGATAATCTTGGAACGATTGCCAAATCCGGTACGGCACAATTTTTACAAAAACTCAGTGGCGATCAGAAAAAAGATTCACAATTAATTGGCCAGTTTGGTGTTGGTTTTTATTCGGCTTTTATTGTTGCAGATAAAGTTGTGGTTACAACCCGTCGCGCGGGCACACCAGTCAATGAAGCTGTTCGCTGGGAGTGTACTGGCGAAGCAGAGTTTACCGTTGAAACCGTCGAAAAAGCGACACGCGGCATGCAAGTGGAATTGCATTTGAAAGAAGACGCACTGGAATTTGCTGATGGCTGGCGTTTGCGCAATATCATCAAAAAATATTCCGATCATATTGCGATCCCGGTTGTAATGTTGAAAGAGCAATATGAAGAAGATAAAAAAGATGTGATTGAAGATGAGGTCGTCAATACGGCAACCGCACTTTGGACACGTTCACGCAGTGATGTCACTGAAGAAGAATACAAAGAATTTTACAAGCATATATCACACGATTACACCGAGCCTCTCAGCTGGAGTCATAACCGTGTAGAAGGTAATCTGGACTATACCAGTTTGCTATTTATTCCCGCGAAAGCACCTTTTGATTTATACAACCGCGATGCATCACGTGGCCTGAAACTTTATGTGCAACGCACTTTTATTATGGATGACGCAGAGCAATTTTTGCCTTTGTATCTGCGCTTTATCAAAGGGGTTGTCGATTCAAATGATCTGAGCTTGAACGTTTCACGCGAAATTTTGCAAAAAGATCCCAATATCGATGCTATGCGCTCTGCATTAACCAAACGTGTATTGGATATGCTCGGTAAAATGGCGACGGGTGAAACCGAAAAATACAACAAATTCTGGAAAGAATTCGGACAGGTATTGAAAGAGGGCCCGGCAGAAGATTTCACCAACCGTGAAAAAATTGCCAAGTTATTGCGCTTCGCTTCCACTCATGCTGACACACAAGAGCAATTGCAATCATTGGACGATTACATCGCACGCATGAAGGAAGGTCAGGAAAAAATTTATTACACTGTTGCCGAAAACTACAACACAGCAAAAAGCAGCCCGCATCTCGAAGTCTTCCGCAAAAAAGGTATTGAAGTGTTGTTGTTAAGTGATCGGGTTGACGAGTGGTTGATGAGCCATTTGTTTGAATACGATGGCAAATCTTTCCAGGATGTTGGCAAAGGCCAATTGGATCTGGGCAAACTGGATTCTGAAGAAGAAAAACAAGCACAAGAAAAAGTCGCTGAAGCGAAAAAGCCTTTGCTGGATCGTGTTAAACAAGCTTTGGGAGCCGAGGTGTCTGAAGTTCGTATCACGCATCGCTTAACCGATTCGCCTGCCTGTGTGGTGGTAGGTGAACATGACATGGGTGCACAAATGCGCAGAATATTGGAAGCAGCAGGCCAAAAAGCACCGGATTCAAAACCAATTTTCGAATTGAATCCCGAGCATCCATTGGTAGTAAAACTGGAAGCTGAATCCAATGAAAGTCGATTCAGCGATCTTGCTCATATTTTGTTTGATCAGGCGAATCTGGCTGAAGGTGCGCAGCTGCAAAATCCTGCTGCCTATGTACAGCGCTTGAATAAATTATTATTGGAATTGAGTCACTGATAAAAAACCCCGCAATGCGGGTTTTTTGTTTTCAGTTCCCCACTTTGAAAAAGGGGGGGCTAGGGGGGATTTAAATTTTTGATAATTTCCGAGATCTTTTTACCCCCTCCTAGCCTCCTCCCTTGGCAGGGGGAGGAACTGTCCTAAATAAATTTTCATTAGGAAAATATCATGGAATTTAAAAAAGCATCTCTCGCTAAAAATAAATCCATCGCTTTGATTGCGCATGACAACAAGAAAAAAGAATTATTAGCCTGGTGTCAAACACACAAACAGAAATTACTTGAGCACACGTTATTTGCAACCGGTACGACTGGAGGGTTAATCGAAAGAGAATCCGGTTTATCAATCCAAAAATTAATTTCCGGCCCACTGGGTGGTGACCAACAGGTTGGCGCATTAATCACGGAAGGTAAAATAGATTTGTTGATTTTTTTCTGGGATCCGTTTGAGCCTATGCCACATGATCCCGATGTAAAAGCCCTATTGCGTATTGCTGCGGTTTGGAATATTCCTGTTGCATGCAATGCAGTATCGGCTGATTTTTTAGTAACCTCCCCTCTATTTTCAACAGCCTGTGAAAGATTGATACCGGACTATCTTGCTTATCAGGAAAAACGAAAAAATCTTAAATGAAAGTTATGTGACTCACATCATATACCGACCAAATGGTCAATTGGTATTTGGTGTTTTGATTTGTTAATATTCCGGTCACGCAAATGTAACACTCGTAGTAACTTGGTATTTGCAGGAATCGCCATAGTTTTTGGCCTTCATTGGATGACTTGATAAATGTCATAAAAATAACATCCAGTTGTTGAGGTAGCTTTATGTCCAATCGTGAAAAAGGCACAGTTAAATGGTTTAACAATGTGCGTGGTTATGGATTCATTACTCGTCAAGAAAGCAGTGAAGACATTTTTGTTCACTACCGTAACATTCGTGCTGAAGGTTATCGCTCTCTAACCGAAGGACAAAACGTTGATTTTGTTCTGCAAAAAGGTGACAAGGGTCTTCAGGCTGATGATGTAGTGCTTCTTTAAGTTTCATTTCATTATGGCTCTGCAATCAAAACACCGAAGCTTGCTTCGGTGTTTTGCTTTTAATAGTTGAAATTATGTACAGAGGCTTATACCATGCGTTGGTCTGCAAGAGAGGTTGAATTCAGGGTCAAAGGGTATTTCAATAAGTTGTATATATGGGCATCAGGACATGAAATTCAGATTATCGATCCACATCTTATCCATTCAAGAAATTCTTTCCGAATTCAAAAATCGTTTATGTAAACTGGTCAAACTAATCTTTGTCTTGCTACCTTTATCTGCTCTTCCTGCTTGCCTGTCTCTATCCCCTCCAATTCCAATCTCGCTTGCTGGTAAAGAATCAATATCCTTTACCGGAAGAGGTGCGGCGGCGGGAATAATGCTGGACTCCGTGATGGGGGCAGGGGGTATAGCGATTGGTATTGCAATTGATGAAGGTATTGCAAAAGAAATCTCAACCAATCTACAGACCTATTCGAAAGATTTTTCAATTCAAAATACTCTCCGTTCTCAAATAGACAAATCTATAGATAAAAATCTTCTGGAAATTAAAATTAAAAATTACGGTTTCCGCACCTATCCAAAAGGTGAGGATCAAATCTCGGCATGGCTGGATCTTGAGTTCGTCTGCAAAAACAAATCCCATCCAATTAATTATCCACAGGATTTTTATGAGGTATCTTCGGAAGATTTTGCGACAATTAAAGTGAATGGACAAGCCAGTTACGATTTATTAAATCAATCTGTCATTCAGATTTTCAAGAGATGGAAAGCTGATGGGCAGTGTCAAAAGTTAATTAAAGGTTAAAGGTCTATGAAAAAACTATTACTCATCTTAAGTCTTATTTTTGTTTCTAATGTCTATGCCCATGATGGCAATAATGGCTGGGTGACTATTTCAAATTTTGATTTGTGGTCAAATACTTATACCGAACCACAAATTAGAATTAATCTGAACAATGATACTTATTACAATCCTGCTGGACACTGTACGCTTGTTGATAGTTACATGGTGTCAACAACCTTATCTGAAAAACAACAAGACAGAATTTATAGTATGTTGTTGTCTGCGGTATTAGCCAAGAAGTCGCTTAGGATTAGATTGGATACAAATTATTGTGAAAACAATAGACCGATGATATTGAATGTTGTGATTAATTAATTGAGGATTTTTAAATGAAAAAGTTGTTACTTTTTTTTACAATGATATTTTTTGCTAATTCATCATATGCATGGGTTGAATCAAATAATGTAACCATAACTGAACTGATGGTTTGGGAGAATTTGGATAATGGAGGGCCTATGCATTTTAAGTTATCCAATAATAAATGGTGCTATGTTCCCGCTGGTCAGAAAACACTTCATGCTTTAATTATGTCTTTGTATGTTTCAGGAAAAACAATAAGTGCTATTCATTGTTACGATAACGCTGATTCGAATGCGGGTGGTAGTGTAGAGAGTGCTCATAAATTACATCGAATAATTGCTAAATAGCTATCCTTGGAACAGATTGCCCATATAAAATATTCTGGTTACTTTAATATGAAAATTTATAAAGTTTTACTGTTGTTGTTTTTATTGCTTTCCAATTTTGTGTTCGCATTCAAAATAGATACTCATATCTGGGTTGGTCAACAAATTATCAATGACCTGGAAGATGATGGAATGATTAGTATTGCCGTGAATGGTCAGGTTAAAAATTTCTATATACCAAATGATGTAAAGAATGCGATCCTTGCCAACAAAGCCGCTTATCTAATGGGAAATGTTGGTCCTGATGCAGTCCCTGATGTTGTTGTAGGTCAAATGTTTGTTCACCCTGGTGTCGAAAACGACCAGTATGTGAATATAGGTTGGCAAACGAATGATTGGTTAAAATATCTGATGAGGAAATCCAATCAGAGTGGAATGGCAAAGGCATTCAGCTATGGCTACTTAGGGCATGCCGCGGCAGACGTGATGGCGCACACTTATGTAAACCAATACTCAGGAGACATTTTTAGGTTATTTGATGGTGAATCAATTGTTGAACAAAGACACTTCGTTCTCGAAAACTATATAGGAAAATATACACCTCCGCTCATCAATAAAAATGGGCAATATCTCGGAAAACCTTGGGAGCAACTCAATTTAACTGATGAATATGCAAAGTTTGTTAGGGATGTATTAATTTATGATCCTGAAGTAAAAAACCAGTATAAAAAAGTAGATGCTGGTACTCACTTGGTCGCATTTGCTAATCTAAGAGAAGGGATTGATAACTTGGCTGAAGATAATATTTGGCATGAGATAGATGTCGCTATAGTCAAGCTTGTTGCAGCTTACTACGGAATTAGTTTAACTGATGAACAAGCAAGTTCTATCGTTAATAATATGCAGCCAGTTATGAAAACTGTTAATGGGAAAATACCTGATCAGTTGCAAGATTCCAATCGTCAATTTTTTGCCGAAGTGGAAAGGTTTGACAAAAGTGTTTACAAAAATTTATCAGCGGCGGCTGACAAAATGAAACAAGCAGAGCAGAGTTTGCTTTCCAAACACCAGTCTTGGAGAAAAAAGGCAGAAGAAGCTCTCCTCTATCCAATATGTTCAGGAGGAAGTTGGAAATGTCCTGTTCCAAAAATATTAGGACATTGTCCGGGACCTAAGGTATGGGTTCCAATGGCTGGTCCCGCTTGCGACCTGGCAAAATCAATTTCTAATTCTTTAACTAGCCTAGAAAATGAGGTGTTTGCTGCAAATAATAATTTGCGAACCTCTACCATTGAAGCTCAATATGAATTTTCGAAAGCAGTTCAAACTACCAATCAAATTAAAAATAGCTTGATTGATTTTGTGCAGGTCTTTGGTAATCAGGGATCGCCAATGCAAAGCTATCTACGAAACTGGCGTGATGATATTGATCACTCGATGATGGAGTATGTTAAGGCAACAAGCCAATCGATGATTAATACTATGAATCCTGATCCAAATTCAAGTGCAATAGATCCGATTACCAATTGGATAGAGTGCCATCATAAAGCTCTATTGGGCACGAATAGTAGTATTTCGGGTTGCCCATTTAAAGAAAATATTCAAAATCTTTCCGATTCAATTGAAAAAATTATTGCTTTAGATGGTCAGTCTAGGCATTTGGGTAGTTCAGTTGGCATACCTGGGCCAATGGATATATTAAATGCTAAAAAACTTTTAGCTGAAAAAATTGAACAAGAATTTAAGGATGCAATTAAAGCTGAATTGATGGATTTTTTGCCTCCTGAAATCCAAGATTTAATTAGAATTTCCAAAGAAGGAGCAACAGATAACGATTTAAACCAATTCTTTACGAAGCCAGCTGCGACAAAGTCATTGTTAATGATCGGAGATGTGGCTAGTAGAGTAAAAGGTGAAATGTATTTAACATCCAGTAATACATTTGATCCCCAGCGTTATGCTGTTGCGTACAATTCAGTTGTAATGGCTAAACTTGCTTTATTGGATTGGACAAATGTTGAATCACTTTCATTGTTTGCAGGATCCATTGATTATTATAATTACCGTCCCAATTTTCTTAATCTGGTTTCCCAATCTTTTGCAAGTATCGACGGAAACCACCAATGGATGCCGATTCCTCCTCCTTATCCCCGTAGTCAATCAAGCTACTCGCCAGTGGATTTTACCTATTCATCTCATCTGAATGACACTGGATTTATTTTTTGGCAAGGCGATATGAGAGAGAAAATATTTAAGTCAATATTTAAAGGACCTATCTCTCCAGGTATTGATGCACCTGAAACAATAGGCCAAAGCCAAGTTCTTGACTCTAATTATCCATATCAAGTTTGTTCAGCCAATCCCTTCCCAAAGGATGTAAACGATAAAACTTGCTTGGTTATTAAATTGATTCCAATTATTACAATGCAGTTGTCCTATTAGGATAACAGAGGTCATTGATTGGCCGTTCGTTGTCAGTAGAGCAAAAGAAATTCTGATCTTTTGCTCTGCCAGTAAAAAATTGACTGCTAAACGTTTAATAGTGCATCTGAATTTTTACAATACGCGCCACTTCAAAAAGAATCGCACCTGGGTAAGGATATTCGTTGTTGCACTTCATCATGTTTATTTGACTTTATAAAAAACAACTGCACAGCGAATCATTCGACGAATGAATCTCGATGTTGGGGTGGAAATCGAAAAGGGCGATAGATCAAGGAGTCTGCCCCTTTGATCAGTTGCAATATATCTTGTTGATAATACCTGCAAAATCGGTGAGGTTGAGCTGGGTGG
>CAMLML010000096.1 GCA_946481095.1 uncultured Cellvibrio sp. | reverse complement strand
TGACATTTGTTCTTGCGTTTTATTAATAGCGGTTTGCGCATTGGACATGCCAATATTAACTATGCTGTAAATTTGTGATGTGGAAACACGCATAGCAATTACCCCTATAACGATTGCAATAAAGTATCAAATAATTCACGCGCAACACTGATCACACGTGCATTGGCTTGATACAGTTGTTCAAAGCGAATTAAATCTGCCGCCTCTTCATCCAGATTCACACCAGCATAACTATCGCGCAGCGCTTGTGTTTGTTCCAATAAACTTTTACTGGCTTCAGTATTAATTTTTGACAAACTACTTTTGGTGCCGACGTCTTCAACCAAACGCGCATAGTCCTGACCAAATGAAGCGCTGCCATTTGCAATTGATTTTTTATGTTCCAGCGCAACCATTTCCAATGCATTGCGATTGTCGTTACTGGCATTGCTATTGAAGTCAATTAAAAATTTATCGCCTGCTTTTGGTTTTCCACTAATAGTCGCCTGCAGGCCTATATAACTTGAACGCGCAAAATCTTCGCTGCTGCTATCACCGAATAATTGGCTATTGCCTGGTACGGTACTGAAACTCACACCAGCTGCGAGAGTAACATCAATACGTCCGCCCACTACCACTGCATCCTGTTCTTCCAAAATAGAAGCCGGATCATTAATTCCGGTTAAACGCACATTGGGATTACCCTGGCCATCATTGATACTGATGTAATTGTTAATGGGTTGTATGGGCAATGATGCAGGCACAGATGAAAAAGCTTGCAACCGAAATTCCAAATCAACACCGGAAGATGCCACTATTTTAACTTCTGCTTCACCGGTTATCGGATTGTGGCCACTGGTTGCGCGCACGCCCAGTGCTTGTAAATTTTCATTCGCGTTAATGCGTTCAGCGAGATAATTATTAAATGCAACTTCATTGGTATTAGGATCAGGCACTTCCATCGCCAAACTACTGCCAGTGTGTCGAATTAAATTTTCACCATTTAATGTAATTTGTAATGGATAAGTAAAACCGGCAGGATCAATTTGAATATCCGTAATAGCTGCTGTGGTGTACGCATTGGCAGAAACACCTTTGAATGTATTCATAAGCGCTGCTGTTTGCGCAGCTGAATTACCACTTTGTGTCACGATATTTCGGGTTGTGATTGAACCTGTAGTTGCATCTCGTGAACTCAACATAAATTGTTCAGCAGGATAACCATTGGTTTGCACAAAACCATTTACTGAAGAATCCGTTGCGACTGAAACACGACCTTCTGGTAAACCCAAACGTTGCCCTTGCCCAATAACACGAGTTTCACCTTTATCACTGGAAAATAATTCATTGTCCACACCGGGAACAAACGTTTGCTCCCTGATGGCTGGAACCAAATGCACAGGATTCGCCGGATCAGAATTATCCAAAATGTCATAAGTCGTTTCCGATGTGAAACGCACAATCAGTGGCGGTGTTAATTGGCCAGGAACAGAAAAGATTGGCAAGGGATCACCATTCACATCATTCATGCTCAATACACGACCAGGACTAATCACACCGTTTCCGGAGTTTTCACTGACAGCCAGTGCACGCACAGGAACAGCAAATGCAAAATCTTCTGCGCGTGTAATTAAACTGCGAATATCACGCGCACCTGCGCGGGTCGGCGCCAAGGTAAATTCATCACCACCCTGAAATGAACCACCGTGCAGATGTAAAGTAATTCCATCAAAACTGATATCGCGTGGATAAGCGCCGGTCAACATACCCTGTTCAACAATTTTGCCATCGCTTTTTCGAGTGACCATAAAATTATTGGTATTGGGAATAATCTCAAACGCATAATCACTGGATTGCAACAAGGCTGTGTCTTCAATCGTCACACTGATCAAGCGATCATAAGGTGGTGCATTATCACCGTGTACAACACGATCAAATGCCAAAGTCTCTTCGTTGTAATCTGAAAAAATCGGCGCACCGTATTCGCCATCAAGATCCAAACCCTGTGATTGTTGTGTATTGAATTGATCGGCAAATACTATCGCCAACCTTCCCAAATCATTCATGGAAGGACGCAATACAGTTTCACGGAAATCAACCAGACCACCGAGTTTTCCGCCTTTGATTTGTGATGTGATATCAAAACTGGTTTGACCATTATTAATTAATACTCTGCCATCATTCGTCACTTCAAATGAACTGACTTGTGGCCCAACAACCAAAGGTTCTCCATTGCCAATAAACGCGTTGACATTGCCATTGGTATCTGTGACCAAACGTACTGAAATTAATTCGGATAATTTTTTTAAAGCTTCATCGCGTTTATCCAATAAATCGTTTGGTGAACCACCCGATGAAGAAGCATTTTGTTTACCAATCGAATCGTTTAAATTGGCAATCGACTGGGCAACTGTCACCAGTTGTTCAATATTGGTTTTAATTTCAGATTGCACACCTTTTTCAACATCTACCAATCGATCATAAAGATTATTGAAGCGTACTGTTAAACTGTCGGCCTCTGTCACTAATAATTGTCGCGCAGGAATTGATGAGGGATCATCTGCTGCATTTTGTAATGCGGCAAAATAGGTTTGTAATCCACCGGCAAGGCCGGTATTGATATCAGAAAATAATTTATCAATTTTTCCAATATTGCTGTTGTATGCATTGAGTTGATTATAAGCGGCAGTATCAAGACGCAACTGTGTGCTGACGAATTCATTCACTACCCGTTCAATACTGGTGACCGTGACCCCGGAACCAATAAAACCCGCACTACCGGCCTTTTGTTCAGGGCGCGTTGCATATTCAACTTGTTGACGACTGTAGCCAACCGTATTGGCGTTGGAAATATTATGCCCGGCGGTGCGCAAAGCCGTTTGACTGGCTTGCAAACCGGAAATAGCATTCGACAAAATTCCGGACATAAATTACTCCAACCCTGAATTTTTTATCAGGGAAACAAAAGGCTCAACCCATTCACGAAAATTTCTCGCCTGGGTAATCGCCTCACTTTTTAAAATAGATTTAATTTTGTCCGCATAATGTGGATCTGTGGCATATCCACCTTCTTGCAAAGCATCCAGATACGCAGATGCATCATTAACCTGTGACTTGGCTTTTTCATAGCGGGGACTTTCACTGATCAGTTTCACGTAATCTGCAAAACTTTCTGCATAAGAATTATAACTACGAAAATTGGCATTTTCTTTTTTCGCAACACCATTGTGATATTCCAATGTGCTAACAGCGACTTTTTTTCCTTGCCAGGAATCTGTTGCTTTAATATTGAATAAATTAAAACTGTTATTGCCTTTGTTATCCTTGATAACAAATTTTCCCCAACCGGTTTCCAAGGCTGCTTGTGCAACCAATACATCGGGATCGAGATTTAATTTTTTAGCGGCTTCTTGTGCGTAGGGCATGATGCCGGCGATGAAGTCATCGGGGGATGAGATAGTGCTAACTTCAGACCCCACCCTAACCCTCCCCTTGCCAGGGGAGGGGACTGTTCCTCCCCCTGGCAAGGGGGAGGCTAGGAGGGGGTCTTGCTTTTGCTTCACACCATAATTCGGTGACATTTGCCTATAAAAAACTTCCGCCAAACCAATGCCCTTTCCACTCGCAAGATTTAACACCATCTGATGATCCATCATATCCTGATGAAATTGCATTTCATTGGAATTTAATGGATTGTCTTCGGCAAATATTTGATTGGTATCGCGCATGGTTTTGAGCATTTGTTTTAAAAACAAGGCTTCAAATTGTTTGGCAACTTCTTTTAGCGCAGCGTCATTATCTTTTTTACCCAATTGGGTAATTTTATTTAATGAATTAACATCCAGATAATTATCTTTCACTGTTTGCATATCGGTTGCGCGAAAATCTATTGCCATTTTAGATCACCACCAATTCTGCTTTTAATGCGCCTGCTTGTTTCAGGGCTTCAAGAATCGCCATCAAATCACTGGGCGATGCGCCCACGTTATTAACTGAACGCACAATCTCATCAAGGCTTGCACCGGGTGCAAACTTGAACATGGGATTGGTTTCTTCTTCCGCTTTAATATTACTGGTGGGCACAACAACAGTATTGCCATCAGCCAGTGGATTGGGTTGGGATACAGTCAAACTTTCTACAACAGAAACTGTCAGGCTTCCGTGTGTTACAGCAACCGGAGACACGCGAACATTTTTTCCAACCACAATAGTGCCGGTGCGCGAATTAATAATCACCTTCGCGACTTCTTCACCGGGTGTGACTTGTAAATTTTCCAGCATGGAAATGTAATCTACACGCTGTGCAGGATTCACCGGTGAGTCCACCATAATTGAAACTGCATCCAAAGGTTTGGCAACATCAGGCCCCAATAAATTATTAATGGATTTGGCAACCTGATTGGCTGTTGTGAAATCGGCTCTATGCAAATTAAATACAATCGGTTGTCCCGCCGCAAAATTATTTTCTACCATTCGTTCAACAGTAGCGCCATTTGGAATACGACCTGCGCTGGGAATATTCACCGTAATCTTGGAGCCATCCGCACCTGACGCACTTAATCCGCCGACAATTAAATTGCCTTGCGCAACTGCGTAAACTTTTCCATCCAGACCTTTAAGTGGTGTCACCAATAAACTGCCACCACGCAAACTTTTGGCATTACTAATAGATGAAATAGTAACGTCCAATGTTTGTCCGGGTTTTGCAAATGCGGATAATTCGGCCTGCACCATCACAGCTGCCACATTTTTCATTTGCATACGCGCACCTTCCGGTACAGTGATGCCAAATTGTTTCAACATGCTGTTAAAAGATTGTGTGGTAAATGGAGATTGTGTGGTTTGATCACCGGTTCCATCCAATCCCACCACCAAACCATAACCCACCAATTGATTTGACCTGACGCCGGAAATACTGGCGATATCTTTGATGCGTTCGGCGAATGCGAAATTGGTGAAAAAAATTAATGAAATAAAAACAAACCCCCTCCTAGCCTCCCCCTTGGTAAGGGGGAGGAACAAATCGCACGCTGCATTAAGCAGGGAGTAAAGTCCCTCCCCCTTACCAAGGAGGAGGTTAGGAGGGGGTAAATTTCGCAGAAATTTTTTCAAAAATTTAATGTTCATTTTCATTCCCCTAGAAAGGCCACCAGCCACTATTGAAGAAACGGGAAAACCAACCCATGGTTTGGGAATCTGCAAGCGAACCTGTACCACTGTAAGAAATTTTTGCATTGGCCAAACGTGTAGAAACCACTGTGTTATCCGGCGCTATGTCGTCGGGACGAATAATGCCGCTGATGCGAATAAATTCATCGCCGCGATTTAAGGTGATCCACTTTTCACCGCGCACAATTAAATTTCCATTAGGAAGAATTTCAGACACTGTGACAGTGATATTACCTTCGAGACTATTGCTTTGATCTGCATCGGCATCACCGGAAAATGTGCGATTGTGTGCAATCGAATTTTCCAGCGATAATCCTTTGTAGGATGGATTGGCCGCGCCTAATAAAGTCCCTGCATTCATATCCGCAGAAGAATTCTTTTTCACGGCAACACCGGATGATTTTTTGGAAACCGTTTTTTCGCTCAGGGTCACAGTAATCACATCACCAACAAAATGCGCCTTGCGGTCATCAAATAAACTCATGCCGTAAGCGTCTTGATAAAGCGAACCTGCGGTACGTTGTGGCACAGGCATATTCGCCGATACTGTAGGAGCATAAGCAGGATCATCCGGTAATGGTTTACGATTCTGCATACAGGCAGATAAAAACACTATGCATAAAACCAACACCAGAATTTTCATTTTATCGCCCCAATCAATTAAAGATTTTGCGAAATGTATTGCAGCATTTGATCGGCCGTCGAAATGACTTTTGAATTCATTTCGTAGGCGCGTTGTGTGGTAATCATGCTGACCATTTCTTCCACTATATTGACGTTTGAACCCTCCAACATACCTTGTTTTAAAGTACCCATTCCGTTTTCACCGGGTGTGCCCTGAACAGGATTTCCACTCGCCAGAGTTTCAACAAATAAATTTCCACCGACTGCTTGCAAACCTGAAGGATTTACAAAATTCACCAGAGTGATATCACCCAGCTGTTGTGGATCAACAACGCCTTGCGTGTAAGCATTCACTGTTCCGGTTTCGCTGATGGTAATTTTATTCACACCTTCAGGAACGGTAATTGCCGGCTCTAACAAATAACCATCTGCATTCACCAGTTGACCTTCACCATTCATTTGCAATTGCCCGTTGCGGGTGTAGGAAATACTTCCATCCGGTTGCAATACTTGAAAATATCCAGGGCCATTAATGGCAAGATCCAATGATTGATCTGTTACTTGCAAAGTGCCTTGTGTATGTTCTTTTTGTGTTGCCACAACACGCGCACCGGTTCCCAATTGCAATCCGGATGGCAATTGCGTTTCTTGTGTTTCCTGCGCACCAGGTTGGCGTTGATTTTGATAAATCAAATCTTCAAAAACCGCACGATCACGTTTAAATCCAATCGTACTGGCGTTCGCCAAATTGTTGGAAATAGTGGTGAGTTGTTTGTCTTGTGCAGCTAATCCGGTTTTACTGACGTAGAGTGCGGCGTGCATGATTTTTTCTCCAATTTAAAAATTTCGTAAATCACACCCCCTCCTAACCTCCCCCTCCACAAGGGGGAGGGACTAACTCCTCCCCCTTACGAAGGGGGAGGCTGGGAGGGGGTTTGTTTTTAACTCATTCGTATCAAAGACGCCGAACTCTGTGAATTATCGTCAGCTGTCTTCATCATCTTCACTTGCATTTCGTATTGGCGCGACAGCGCCATAATTTTGGTAAATTCATCAATCAAATTAACGTTACTGGTTTCAAGTACGCCGCTACGTAAACGCACATTGGCTGATGCTTCTGCATTTAATCCGTCACGCTGACGAAATAATCCGTCATCACCTTTTTCAAGATTTTTCACATCAGGATTCACCAGTTTGATTCGCCCCGCTTCCGCCATGGCTTCAGGCCCCTGCCCCAAACCCACAACGGAAACTGTACCGTCACCACCGATTTGAATTTTTTCGTTTTCAGGAACCACTATGGGCGCTTCACCACCCAACACTGGCAAACCATTCGCCGTACGCAACATGCCGTTTTGATCAACCTGTAAATTTCCTGCGCGGGTATAAGCTTCACTGCCATCCGGTGCACGTACCGCAATAAAACCATCGCCCTGAATGGCAACATCCAGATCGTTGCCCGTATGGTTCATAGCGCCGCTATTGAAATTGGAGGAAGGATTTTCAGTGAGTGAATAGGCACGCGTGGCATAACCATCACCGTAATAAACACCCATGGCACGCGCTTGTTCGAAATCAGCACGAAAACCGGTGGTGCTGGCATTCGCCATGTTGTTGGCATGAATAGCCTGCGACAACATGTTGTGCTTGGCGCCGGTCATGGAAATGTAAAGTGATTTGTCCACAGCAAACTCCTCAAATAAGCAATTGATCAAACGCTATTTTTTTGGCGGTTTGATCCTTATCAGGAGTTTTGCAAGAGAGGTGCCAAGTTTCTTGTATTACTTAACCAATTGAATTTTATAATATTTTTATTGTTTTTAAGGCAATGGGGAAATGACCCGGCAAGAGTCTTCCCAAGGAGTGGCGGCATTGAAAATGGCTAAGTGGCAAAGGATTGCCGGTATTTTATCCCCCTCTCCCCTGCCCCTCTCCCACAAGGGGAGAGGGGAATTGGTCTTGTTCAATATTTCTGTGAAATTAACGATCAGTAAAATTACAAAAATATTTTTATAGAACTTCAATCTGCTCCCTCTCCCTTGATGGGAGAGGGTTGGGGAGAGGGTGTTTTTACATCACTACCTCAAATTAATAATCGTCTGAGTAGTCGCATTAGCCGTTTCGATTGTCTTGGCATTTGCCTGATAATTTCGTTGAGCAATAATCAGATTCACCAGCTGTTCGGACAAATCCACATTCGATTCTTCAATCGCACCGGAATTGACATAACCCAGTGACGCCGAACCTGGTGCGCCAATAACAGCTTCACCTGTTTCAAAAGTTTGTGCCCAGGTGGTATCGCCCACCGGTTTTAAACCTTCAATATTATTAAAGTTTGCCAAAGCGACTTGCCCCAACACCTGTGCTTCGCCGTTGGTAAAACGCGCGAAAATAATTCCGGTGTTGTTAACATCCAATCCAGCAAGGCGACCTGTGGTGTAACCATTTTGATCCAGATTTTCCACAGCAAACACGCTACCGAATTGTGTACTGCCCGCCAGATCAATCACATAGTTGGAGCTTGATGGAGGTTCAGCAACAGGCACTGTTCCGCCTTGTAAAACATTCAGTGGGCCTAATGCACCCATCAACGTTCCATCAGAATTTCGTGGTGTCCAGTTGGAAATTAACATGGCATCCGTCATGGCTTCATTCAAACGACCATCAGGAGAAAAATGCACATTAAAAACTGCCATAGTCGGTTCGGTATTTTGTGGTGCAGGCAAACTTGGATTGGGGTCACCCACATTTTGTCCATCAATTTGCACGTACATACGCCAGTGGTTGGGTGAAGTTAATGGATCAGCAGGATCATAATTTTGCTTCACAAAAAACTGACGCATGATATGCGGATTACCCAGGCTGTCATACACAGTATTGGAAGTTGCATGGTTGTAAGTTTGTTGATCGTTTGGATCAAATGCATTGATGGGAACTTCAGTAAAAAAGTTAGGCACATTGATTGAACCAAACATACTGCCACCAAAAACAGGAACTGTAGGTTGACTCGAAACAATTGTGTAACCTTCATCCATAGTGATATTAATTTCACCACCAATTTTTACAGACTGCGTTGCATTGTTAACTGTTTGTGCTGCGCCTTGACTGCCTTGAATGTCAGCGGCACCACCGGCAATATTAAAAGAAAATTCAAGATCACGACCTGTTGCTGAAGTGATAACCAAATTTCCATTGGTATCAAGATCTGCACTAATGCCAAATAATGTGGTTGAACTTAAATCATTAATTTCATCACGCAATGCAGTGAAATCCGGAATATCGGTGTTGGTTAATGTCACACCATTAATCATAAAACTACCATTGTTGGTAAAGGCAGTCGGTGGAACTGCTGCAGCATTGGTTCTGAATAATGTTGCAGTTGTGGTTGCCGTTGCTTGCACACCCGCCAATGCATTTAATTCTGACGCAGTTTCATCCGCACTCGCACCGTATTGACTGATATAAGTCACAGGTGCACCTGTAGGGCCTTGCAAAACCAAAGTGTGTGAACCGTAATTATTGGTTACTTCCGGAACACCATTGGTAACAGTGCTCGCACCATTAATCGCTGTTGTTAAGGGGTTGGCATTGGATGGTCTTGCCACTGTATTCACCGGTGTAATCGCAATCGTTGAATCCACACCGGATGCCAAATCACGAAAACGTAAAGTATTGGTTGCAGTGTCTGCATAAGCTTCCACATTCACTGGCGTCACAGAATCAAAGTTGGCTGAGTTAATCATGTTAGCCAGAGATGTCAGTGATGTTGCATTACCTGTATTTAATGTAATAGGCACTGTGGTGGTAACACCTGTTACAGGATCAGTGCGGGAAATATCAAAGTTGGTTTGATTGGCTGGTGAAAATGTAATGCTGGGCGGAACTGTGATTGCCGTATTCAAAACCAGCACTTCAGTTGACGCCGCTCTTGCACCGATTTGTGCTTCACCTATACCGGTACCATTACTGGTAAATGCTGTACCTACAGATTCCCTGACTTGTTCTCTTGAATCCACATTAAAAGAAGCATTCACTGCTGTAGTTTGTCTTGGTGGTTGCGATGACACATCCACTTGTAGATTACCTAAAATTCCACCGATAGTGCCTTCTTCATCCGCAGAAAAACCCTGTAAACGTGCGCCGACACTATTCACAATATTGCCCTGATTATCCAAACCAAATGCACCGGCACGAGTAAATAATTGTCCTTCATCACCTTGCACAATAAAAAATCCTGATCCATTAATTGCCAGATCCAATTCGTTTTGCGTAAATTTTAAATTGCCTTGACCAAATTGCTGACGAATTAATTGTGTGGTGACACCACTGCCCGGTGTAACCGAACCACCGCCCAATAATGAACTGGTATAGACATCACCAAATTCAGCGCGGGAAGATTTAAATCCCATAGTACTGGCATTCGCAATATTATTTCCGGTAACTTGTAAATCCGTATTAGCTGCACGAATTCCACTGAGAGCGGTATTAAATGACATGATTCACCTCGTCTGTGCGCGTTTGAAAATTAATTAAATTGTTTAACATCTTTTACATTGACCGGACCAATGCCTGCCAGGTTTAAAATTAATTCACCATCTTCGTTAATGCTGACGCTATTCACGTTTGCACTCAAGGATGTTTTTAAGGATTCGGCTTTACCATTTTGTGTTGCCGTTACTTCAAATCGATATACGCCAACTGCAGCGCCATTATCAGGTGCTTTCCAATCCAGAAGTTTTCCGTTGATTTCAATATTCTGTCCATCCCAACGGAAAACATTTTCACCTTTGCTGAGTTCGCCAACAGGAATCGATTGCACCAAAGAACCCACTTCATCGTAAATTGAAATTTTAGTGTCTTTAGTGGTGTAATCCAGATTCACCATACCCGAAACCAAACCACCCGCGAGCAACGTACTTTTATCCGTTTCAACACTCACACTGCGACCAACCAGAGAAGATGCTTGCAATGCATTGGTTGACATAAAACTGGTAAAGTTTTTATTCAAACGTTCCAGGCCTTCAACCGAACTGAATTGCGCAAGTTGTGCAACAAATTCACTGTTGTCCTGTGGCTCCAATGGATTTTGATTTTTCATTTGCGTGATCATCAATTCCAGAAATGCGGCTTGACCCAATTCATTATTATTTTTTTTGGTCTCGGTTTTTTTATTAATGCTGAGATTATCGACCACAGCAGTATTGGTTGTTGAAGATACCATGGACATGATTAACTCCTTATTGACCTAAAGTCAGTACACGCTGCATCATTTGTTTAGCTGAGTTCATCACTTCAACGTTCATTTGAAAAGAACGTGAAGCAGAAATCATGTTGGTTAATTCTTCAACCGGATTCACATTCGGATAAAACACATAACCCTCTGCATCCGCTTTTGGATGATCAGGTTCATAACGACGAACCAAAGGCGCATCACTTTCTACAATCGCATCGACTTTTACACCGGCAATTGCTGGCGCGTCCTGATCACTCACGGCATAACTACTCATCACTTGTTGATGGATGGATGAAAAAACCGGATGGCGTGCACGATAAACTTCTTCAATACTGGAACTGGCCGATTCAGCATTGGCCAGATTGCTGGCGGTGGTATTCAAACGCAAACTTTGTGCGTTCATTCCAGTTCCCGCTATATCAAAAATATTTCCGAGTGCCATGTTTGTTCACCTCAACCATTGAATGATTGGAATTAATCGCCACGAATTGCAGTGCGCAATCCGGTGAATTTGCTATTTAAAAATTGAAAGCTGGCTTGAAAAGCCAAAGTATTTTTCATGTATTCCGCATGTTCAATTTGATCTTCAACTGTGTTGCCATCCAAAGATGCTTGTTGCGGAACACGATACAACTCATCGCCCTGATCTGAAAAACCAATCGCTGTCATATGTGCCTGATTGGTTTTTTGCATGGAGAATCGATCAGTGGTTTTACTGGCATTTTGCAAAGCTGTTTTGAAATCCAGATCTTTTGCTTTGTAGCCAGGGGTATCGGTATTTGCCAGATTGTCTGCCAGGACCGATGCACGCTCACCACGGAATCTCAACGCCTGCTCGTGGATGCCCAATGCTGCTTCAAATGAAATGGCCATAATCTTGTCTCTGAAAAATTGCCGGAGTATTTCCGTTTCCAGATGTTTTGCAACCAGTGTGCCAAACCCATAAATAGATTTATCTTATTGATTTTTATAGGTTTTATTTTTACAGCAAAGTAAAGAAAGCGGCAACAAAAGCGGTTAATTGAAGGGGGCAGTAATTGCAAGCGGCAAGCTGTTGCCGGTGGTAATTAATAAGAAGAGCTGGAGGATTTAAAAAAACCAACAGAGAAAAACGATCAAATCGCCCGATAATAAATACCCGGCTCGCATTTCATCATTTCAAACAAACCGGGGACACCGGATAAGCTTTCTGATGACCCCACGTATAAAACACCGTTGGGTTTGAGACAGGAGTGAATTTTTTTCAGGATTTGCTGCTTTAAATCGGCGTTGAAATAGATGAGAACATTACGACAATACACTATGTCAAATTTTCCAAGTGCGGCAAAAGAATCCATTAAATTTAATACACGGAATTCTACCCTTTCTTTTACAAAAGGTTTGATGGTCCAACTTTCAAAATCAGAATTATCAAAATAACGCTCCAGTCTTTCTTGCGAAAGCCCTCTGGACACAGAGAGTTTGTCATAACGACCGGATTTTGCATGCTCCAGAATACTGGTCGATAAATCAGTTGCAATAATCTGCACAGGTTTTTGCAAAATTCCCATTTGTTGTCGTTTGAATTCTTCCACCATGATGCTAATAGAATAAGGTTCCTGCCCCGACGAACAAGCGGCTGACCATATCCTGACCGGCCCCATGGATTTGGCATTAATCAATTGCGGGAAATGTACATTTTTTAAATGATCATAAGGATAACTGTCACGAAACCAGAAGGTTTCATTGGTTGTCATTGAATCAATGACCTGATCGCGTAATCGTCGGTTGGTATTCTGCTTTAGCAGTTGAATCAACTCGCCCAGATTATCAATTTTATTATCTTCTACAACTTTGCGAATGCGGTTGGATACCAGATATTGTTTGTTTTCTCCAAGCGCAATCCCACAGGCATCTTCCAAAAACTGTCGAAATTGATTGAAGTCATTTTGGTCCATCGATTAATTCCCGAATCATAAAACTGGATCTTTAATTAGTAATCTTATTCACCCGGTAACAAACTTTCGCCTGTTATCGCCAGTACCCGATCATTTACTCTTTTTGCCAATTCATCAGGATTGAATTTTGCCAGAAAATCATCTGCACCCACTTTTCTCACCATGGCTTCATTAAACACACCACTTAAGGAGGTGTGCAGCACTATATGTAAATCTTTAAGTGAAGCATTGTTGCGAACTTCAGCAGTGAAGGTATAGCCATCCATTTCCGGCATTTCAATGTCACAAATAATCATCACCAATTCTGTATAGGGATTCTTACCCGCCGCCAGCAACTCTTTCAAATAATTCAATGCTTCCGCACCGTCTTTTTTGGTCGTGGTTTGTATACCCATACCTTCAACAACACGTTGAATTTGTTTGCGTGCGATGGTGGAGTCATCAACAATCAGAACATGTTTTTGCACAACTTTTTCGGCAATTCCATCTTCAATGATTCCAGCAGAGACATCTTCTTTCATAGGAGACACTTCAGCCAGAATTTTTTCCACATCAATAATTTCAACCAGTTGATTTTCAACCTGGGTGACTGCGGTCAGATAATGTTCCTTACCGGCACCTTTGGGCGGAGGATGAATATCACCCCAATTCATATTCACAATGCGTTCAACAGAGCGCACCAGAAATCCCTGAGCGGTTCGGTTGTATTCAGTGATGATCACAAAACAGCTTTCAATTTCGGTTAAGGCTTTACGGCCTATTGCCAGGTTCAAATCCATAATCGGTATGGTTCCGCCACGTATATGGGCGACACCGCGAACAACATGGTTGCGCCCGGGAATTGCGTTAAGCGGAGGGCATTGAAGAACTTCTTTGACTTTAAATACGTTGATTCCGTACAACTGCTGGCTATTCAAACGAAACAGCAGAAGTTCCAAACGATTTTGACCTACCAATTGCGTGCGCTGGTTGACACTATCCATTACGCCGGCCATTGTTCACCTCGGTTTGATTCAATCTTGTCTAATAAAGGCATAGCTTTTGCTTTGTTGACCTTATAACGGCAGAAATCTGTCGCGCTTTAGAGATTTCCAAGTCATCTGAAGTAGAGCATAGGACAAAAAATGAATCTTCCCAGTTATTTAAAAAGTTATTTTAAAAAGATTTGTTCCATACAATCCGGGTTGTTTGGCATAACGGGTCTTTTTATGTTGGGACTGGGTAATTCGCTGCAAGCACAGGTTGGTTCGCACAATCTTGCGCATTTACGCCAACAAGCCGAAGTTTATCTGCTTGATCATTACCAATCCGAAAACAATAACCGGCTTGAAATAAAACTGGGACTGTTTGACCGACGGTTAAATTTAGCCGCCTGCAAACAGGAAGTTGCCTTCAGCCTGCAAGACTCTGCCGGTATTGGTGGTCAGGTGACGGTAAATTGTCGATGTGATGATTCCCCGGGATGGACTTTTCATCTTCCGGCCCAAGTGGATATCTACAGGCCTGTACTGGTTGCTGCAGTTCAGATATCACGAGGTGATTTACTTGAACAGGCTGACCTGAAGTTTGAAACTCGTGATATCAGTCTGGTGTCGGGCGAGCCTGTGCAACTTCGGGATGTTGTCGGTAAAGCCGCCAAAAGACAAATCAATGCGGGCGATCCAATCCGATCCACATTCCTCGACCAACCCAAAACTGTTAATCGCGGGGAAACCGTCAGCATCACTGCCAAATCCGGCAGTATTAAAGTTGTGATGCAGGGAACCGCTATGACGGATGGCAAGCTGGGGCAGCACATCAAGGTAAGAAACAATCAATCTGACAGAATTATCAGTGCCAGGGTTGTGGGTCAGGCAGCAGTCGAAATACTGTAAATATTTCAAAAATAGATTAAAGGAACCAGATAAACGGCCGATAGCCTTGAGGGAGACCTTAATCCAGTCACCGACCTTTATCTGATTTACGTTACTCACTTGGGGATTTGATCATGAATTTTGATACCAACAACACCATAGGTGGCAGCGCGCCAAAAGGTACTCGTCGTACCTCCAGCCCTGTCGAACCGGCAGTTCCGGCAACAACTGACGCAACCAAACCCGATGCCAAGGCATCAGCTGATCAGGTGCAGTTGAGTCAGGAAGCAAAAAAATTAGGCCAGCTTCAAGCCAAAATTGATTCATCTCCAGACGTTAATCTGGAAAAAGTAAAT
The DNA here is from genome assembly GCA_946481095.1 of uncultured Cellvibrio sp. The sequence goes on along the minus strand of CAMLML010000096.1, from coordinate 920 downwards.
GAAATTCGCCGGGCTATTGCAGAAGGCAAGTTTCATGTTAACCCCGAGCGGATCGCTGAAGCTCTGCTCAATCAGGAAGAATTGCTCGGGTAAAACTTTGTTGTGGCCAAACAACACCCCAAGGTTGTGAGGCAGGCTAATTTTTCGCTTAAAGATAGAGGTTGCTATGGATATTAATTCACTTCGCCAAATGATCGAGCAAGATAAAACGGCTCTCCATGAATTGGCTGACTGTTTAATTAAAGAACGTGATTGTCTGGAAAAACGCCAGCTCGCGCCTATGCAAGCATTAATTGAACGCAAAATTCAATTGATCGAGCAAATTTCCCAACAAGTCAAGTTTCGCGCACAGGTTCTGGCTAAACTGAATTTACCGCAAACCGCCGAAGGTTGGAGCCAATTCCTCAATCGCCATCCTCTCACCAAACCACTTGAATCCGAATGGCAAACAGTAGTGGCTTGTTACGAAGAATGTCAGGCACTCAATCAAGTAAATGGCAAACTCATATCGCGCTCGGAAAAAACCTTCGGGCATATTTTGAATTTGATCCGCGGGCAAGTCGCAGCACCATCCCTTTATGGCGCTAATGGTGCCAGCAAAAATCAGGCAACAGGGTCTTATACGCTTGCGAAGGCTTGATAAATCCCCCCAGCCCCCCTTTTTCAAAGTGGGGGGACGACTCCCTTCTTGAATAAAACTCAACCAAAATCACAACAAAAAATCCTTATGAAAATAATTTTGTACATTTAATAAAAGTACAAATTTATGCGAGGTATTTTTTAAGTAGGGAATCGTTCCCCACTTTGAAAAAGGGGGCTAGGGGGGATTTAAAATCTCGCATATAATGCGCCCACTTTTTTACTTTGCTCCGGTAGCTCAGTTGGATAGAGCAGCCGCCTCCTAAGCGGCAGGTCGGACG
>CAMLML010000095.1 GCA_946481095.1 uncultured Cellvibrio sp. | reverse complement strand
ACCCAGGCATCATATTTATTTGCCAAATAGTTTTGAAAATCAATGTCATAGGACTTTCTGTATTGATCCCGCGAAAGATATTCAAGTTGCATTCCCCAACGGGAAGCGTCCTCCAGACATGGGTTCAACACTGGCAACTTTTCACCACGAATCATGCCTACCGTATCAAAACCGAATCGCTCACCTGCTGCTGCAGTAGCATGAATATGGTTTGAAAATGCGCCACCAAAGGTCAGCAGGCGTCGAAATCCTTTGCACTTCATGGCTTCAAGATTAAAAAATAATTTATAGAATTTATTTCCACTTATTCTGGAATCAAATAAATCATCTCGACGAACAATCAGTTCTACGCCTGCATTTTTTAAAACAGGCAATTGGATTTTTTGAAGGGGAACCGCCTGTGCTTTTTGCAAAATATCGGAGTGATTCACAGGCTACTGCTTTTCAACCAACCGCAGATAACTCAGTGCCTGATGTTGATCGCAACAATCATTTTCACCGGGGTGATAATTGAGTGGTGACTCAATTCGAGTCAATGGTTTTCCGCAAAGTTGCCCTTGGATATCGCGAGCGCGACATACAGGGAGATGATAATGTTCAAGCCAGGATTGATACAAAGATTCATGCACACCACATTTTTCTGCAGCATAGGCTTGAGGATTTTCAAGATAACGACCTATATCATCTTCCATGATGCGAATTTCTCCCGCACCGGGATGAAAACTGACAAATGCAATTCCAGCTTTGCTCAAACGGTTCAGCAAGTAATTTCCACCCTGGCTAATCAAGGTTTGATTTTCATGTTTGAGATTAACAATTTCTTCTTTGAGCGTACTTTCATTTTGATGACGGTAAAATAATTCAACTTCCCGCATTTCCAACATTTCACGCAACTCGGAAGTTGCCGCTTGAATTCTCATCTCCAGCTCAAGCGTGAAATTTTCCTGTAACGTTTGGATTTCAGAGCTTTCATCCTGTGCAGCCTTGAGCTTATGTGAAAAATATTCACGCATACCCTCAACTTTATTAGCTTGCACATCCAGATTTTCTTTTAAGATACGGTTTCTTTCTTCCAATTCCTTTTGCTGCTCTTCAAGAGATTGTATTTTTTGTTGGTACACCTGCAAGCGCTGTTGATGCGTCAACTGCATTTCATTGATTTGTTGCTTGAACTGATTGGTGTTGGTTGCAAGATGCAATTGTTGTTCTTTAACCATTTTGGCGATGCGCGTTTCATATTCTTTTTTAATATTCACTTCGCGTTTGTAAGCCGATTCCTTCAAGTTGGCTATCGTCTGTTTAATAGAAGGACTTTCTACAGCAGAAACTATGTTCAAGGTTGGCACTGATTCAAGATCGAAACCATCTGTCAAATTCGATATCTCCGGCGCTATTTGTTTTGTGGCAGGTTTTCTGGTCAAGCCTATTCTATTGGTTTTTACGGCTTGGTATAAGCGCTGGAAACTGTTGGTAGAACCATCAAGAGAAGGATCCCAAAGATTTTTTTGTTGCCATGGAATCGGGCACTGACTGTAACAGGCCAAAGCTATTGGCCCCGCTCCCAAATCCGGCCCGCGACCTGAAGACTCCAATAATTGCTCCAGGGGAACATTCCATCGACGATCCGCCATACCCTTGGCGTCAAAACCCAACAAAAAGAATACTGTGCCGATTATCTGTAAATCAGCACCGACCTTAAGATAAACGGCTTTTGCAGTCGAATTGGCGGCATCAGGGAAGGGAATGAATCCGTCGAGGATCGCTTCAAACTCCGAATAAAGCAACTCTCTGACAATCTCTCCCTCACTGAAGAAAAACACCGCATCGGTATGTTCAGAGGAAAAATTAGGCATTAATGACTTTCATCCATTGATGCAGATGAAAGAAGTATAGAAAAAGCTTGTCGATAAAACATGGAAAACGGTCAAGAGGGCGTAGTTTTAGACAAAATTGCGGGCTAATCGACAAAATTGGTCAAAATTGACGTCAAATAAATCACTCACTTTTGTTATTTGTCATGGATATGCGAATGAATATAACAAACTTAAATAATTTCTATTCAAATAATTTCAGCGCAATAAAAAAGCCGCTCATTGAGCGGCTTTTAAAATGTGGCGGATCGGACGGGGCTCGAACCCGCGACCACCCGCGTGACAGGCGGGTATTCTAACCAACTGAACTACCGATCCAATATATCGACCTGGTGGGCGGTACAAGACTCGAACTTGTGACCCATGCCTTGTAAGGGCATTGCTCTACCAACTGAGCTAACCGCCCTTGTCGAGAGTCGCGCATTCTACCGATTTTGCTTTGAGTGTCAACCTGAAATTAACGACAAATATCTGGCTGATGTTGAATTGATCGTTATAATGCGCAACCCATTTTTGCAGGACCTGAAAAATAGTGTCTACCCTCAATTATGATGACGCCCTGTATCAATCCCAGCTGGCTCTTAAAATTAAAAAACTGAAACAGGATTTTGCAAATTTTAACCTCGACTCGATTGAAATTTTTGCTTCACCAATTCAGCATTTTCGCATGCGTGCAGAATTCAGAATCTGGCATAAGGATAATCAACTGGATTACGTAATGTTTGGGCTGGATGATAAAAAACCCTATGCCGTTGATGATTTTCCTATAGGCTCAAAAACCATTAATCAATTGATGCCAAAATTGCTTGACGCCATTCGTCAATACAATCCGCTCAAACACAAACTCTATCAAATTGATTTTTTAACCACCCAATCCGGTGAAGCCCTGATTACACTCATCTACCACAAACTGCTTGATGAAACCTGGCTCACTCTTGCTACACAAATAAAAAACCAACTCGGAATCAATATTGTAGGACGCAGTAAAGGACAGAGAGTTTTGGTTGATAAAGATTATGTCATTGAAAAATTCACTGTAAATCAACAGGATTTTTGGTATCAACAGGTCGAAGCCAGCTTCACCCAACCCAATGCATTCATTTGTCAGGCGATGTTGAACTGGGCTTGTCATCACACCAAGGGATTGGGTGGCGATTTATTGGAACTTTATTGTGGCAACGGTAACTTTACCTTGCCACTTTCAAAAAACTTCAACCAGGTAATGGCTACTGAAATTTCCAAAGCATCTGTGGACTCTGCCCTGTTCAATATTGAAAAAAATAATATATCCAACATTCAAATTGCACGCATGTCGAGTGAAGAATTTGTACAGGCATTGGACGGAGAAAGGGAGTTTTTTCGATTGAGGAATACTAATTTACAAGATTATCAATTCTCAACTATTTTTGTTGATCCCCCACGATCAGGGCTGGATGACAAAACTGTCCGTATTGCACAGCGATTTGACAATATAGTTTACATTTCATGCAACCCTGAAACCCTGCACAAAAACCTTTTGACTATTACCCAAACACACCAGATCAAACACTTCGCCATATTCGATCAATTTCCTTATACGCATCATCTGGAATCGGGTGTTATTTTGCAAAGAAAATAATCCCCGGTTAAAAGCTTCGACCCATAATTCTTTTGGCTGCGTCAAGCACAAAATCCTGATACACGGCTTCGTATTGAATACGCTCAAGATCAAATTTATTTTGTTCAGCAGCAGTCAGATTTTGCCATGCCTGCAAATAGGGTATATGTTGGGTTTTTTCTTTTAATTGATAAAAAGCGGAAAACTCTATTTTTATTTGATCATCAGCGCCCAACGCATCCAATAAACCGGAGATACGAATACTGGCTTCGGTCAGGCTTAATTCATTGTTATCCAACCCCCTCGCCAACAATTGAATACTCTGGTTTAACCATAGACGATGTGTCTGCTGTGATTCCAGATTCGCTTTTTCCTGAGCGCGTAATTTTTCTTTTTGTAATTGATTAAGTCGATAAACTTTATAAACCAGATGTATCGCTATCACGGATAGCACTAGAATAATGCTGCAACCAATAATGATTAGAAAATGAATAAGTGTCATATATTCTCAAAAAAAATCAGGGGTTATCAGAATCCAGATCGGAAAATAAATCATCAGCTTCCATGTCCATATCGTCCAGAATATCCGGCCTGATTACACGTTTGGTTTTGGCCCCCAGACGACGGATAGCATCAACACGTTTAATCAGATTGCCTCGTCCTGTTTGCAAACGTTCGCGCACTTTTATATAGGATTCTTGCGCTTTATCCAATGAATAACCTATTGCATCCATGGATTCCAACAGCAATACAAATTGATCATGCAAAGCACCTGCCTCTTTTGCGATACGTTCGGCATGTTTATTTTGTTTTTCATAGCGCCAAATATTATCTACCGTACGCAAGGTTGCCAATAAGGTTGTCGGGCTTACCAGAATAATACGTCGATCATATGCTTCCTTGTACAAACCGGGATCTTGTTGCAAGGCCAACATAAATGCGGCTTCTATAGGAATGAAAATAAATACAAAATCCAGCGCTTTTATGCCTTCAATTTTTTCGTAATCTTTGATGCTCAGGTTTTTAATATGTGCACGTATCGCATTGATGTGATTCTGCAAGTGTTGCTTTTTTTCTGCATCATCGTCCGTAACAAAATATTTTTCATAATCCACCAATGAACATTTAGCATCTATGACTATGTCTTTATTATCCGGCAAGTGAATAATCACATCCGGTATCAATCTTGTACCATCCACTGCTGTGAAATTTATTTGCGTATCATATTCCCTGCCTTTTTGCAGACCGCAATCTTCCAGCAAACGTTCCAGAATCATCTCGCCCCAATTCCCCTGGAATTTGTGATTGCTTTTTAGTGCCTGCGCCAGATTCACAGCATCTTCGCCAATTTTTTGCGCCTGCTTTTGCAATTCAATTATCTGCCCAGCCAAACGATTACGTTCGGAGTTTTCTTTGTCATAGGCATCTTCTATTTTTTTACGAAAATCCTGTAATTGGTTTTTGAGTGGGTCCAGAGTTGAATCAAGAAGATGCTGACTATGCTGGGTAAATTGTTGTTGTTTATTTTCAAAAATCCGGTTGGCCAGATTTTCAAATTCTTTGGTCAGATCATTGCGGGCAGATTGCAACAGGTTAATTTGTTCCGTGAATTGTTTGCGTTCTTGCAGATTTTTTTCTTGTGCTGCTGCCAGTTGTTCCCGCAGTCGAATCATCTGTTCATTTTGCAGACGAACTGAATCCTGATATTGCTGTTGACGATGTTTTTCTGCTTGCAGCTGTTGTTTATTCAACCAGGCGTATACCAAAATCGCGCCCAGCAGAAAAGATAAAACAGCCAATAGCAGGCCAAGCGTTAACGACATGAAAACCTCACAGATTATGATTCTTTGTTTGTATCTGCCCGACAGATTTGAGTAGAATCGCCGCATTCTAACAGTTTGCACTCAAAGCTTTTAGCGGAATCTCATGACATCAATCTCTTCCAATATTCCGACAGCCCCCAGCGTTCTGGTGTTTGATTCGGGTGTCGGGGGATTAAGTATTGCCGCTGAAATTCAAAAAAAGTTACCTTTTCTACCTCTTGTTTATGCATCCGACAATGCTTTTTTCCCCTATGGAACCAAAGGGGAAACAGAATTAATTGCGCGCGTTGATGCAGTTCTGCGCAGAATACTTTCCTTACATCGAATTGACTTGATTGTTATCGCCTGTAATACCGCCAGCACACTGACATTGCCCCATTGCCGCCAACACTTTTCACAGCCCATAGTCGGTGTAGTCCCCGCTATCAAACCGGCAGCCAATCTGACACAAACCGGTGTCATAGGTTTACTGGCAACGCCCGCAACGGTTGCCCGCCCCTACACACACAAACTGATTGAAGAATATGCACCCGGATGTCAGGTCATTTCTGTAGGCTCCAGCGAGCTGGTGACCCTGGCCGAAAAAAAATTGCGCGGTGCGCAATTGGATACGCAGGAGATCGACAGGATTATCAAGGTATTTTTTACTCATCCAGATGCTGAAAAAATGGATAATCTGGTACTGGCCTGCACGCATTTTCCATTGATACGCGACGAAATTATCACATCCATACATCGCGTTTCACCGTTAAAAGATGCACAATCGCTTTCATTAATCGATTCCGGTGAGGCTATTGCACGTCGTGTTGAGTCTTTATTAGAAAATACAACTCGCGAGTTGAATCATTCCGCGTATGTAAATCACCTCGCAATTTTTACCCGGGACTCGGAAGATGTTGAAGACCTCAAACCGGCACTGGTTAAATTTGCTTTTACTTCTGTAGAATTTATTGATGTCGCATGAAATGAAGTGCGTAAAATGAAGTTGCGTGAAATGGTTTACGATTGTTGAAAAAATTAACCCATTAATTATGAGTGTACTATGACTAAAACGACTCTCAAACACACCAGCCTGGTCTTTTCCGTCAAATCGATTGACCCCGTAAAAGCCAGCAGTGAATGCTTGATATTGCCTTGTTTTGAAAAAGGTGAAATATCCGCTGCAACCGAAGCAGTCGATCAAGCATGCAAAGGTGGCCTGAAACTATTACTCAATAGAGAAAAATTTCAAGCAAAACCGGGACAAAGTTTGTTATTACTTTCAATACCGGAAATTGCCGCCGAACGTGTTTTATTAGTGGGATTTGGCGCAAAAGATGTTTCTGCAGAAAATTTTCGTAAAACACTGTCCAAGCTCAATGAACAAATCAAATCCTTGCCCTGCAAGGAAATCAGTTTCTGTTTTGATGGTTTGCAAGTAAAAGACAAAGATAGCGAATGGGTTGCTCGCCAGATCGCCGAGCATCTGGGTTTATTGACTTACACCAGCGATAAACTCAAAAGTAAAAAATCAGACACGCCACTCACTCTGAAAAAAGTACAGCTCAGCGTGAATAAAAACGACGTCAAGTCCGCAGAAAAAGGGGTAGTATTGGGGCAAGCGGTAGTTAAGGGAATTAATCTTGCGCGCAATCTTGGCGACCTGCCCGGAAATATTTGCACACCCACATATTTAGCTGAAACTGCAAAACAATTATCCGCAAAAAATGCACTCAAACTGACCGTACTCGAAGAAAAAGAAATGAAAGCATTGGGCATGGGCTCCTTGCTGTCGGTGTCTGCTGGCAGCGATCAACCGGCAAAATTAATTGTGATGGAATATCAGGGTGGCGATAAAAAATCGGCACCTGTCGCATTGGTAGGTAAAGGTATTACTTTTGATACAGGCGGTATCAGTTTGAAACCAGGCGCAGGTATGGATGAAATGAAATTTGATATGTGTGGTGCCGCAAGTGTACTCGGCGTTATGCAAACACTGATTGAATTAAAATTACCGATCAATGTTGTGGGGGTGATTGCCGCCAGTGAAAATATGCCAAATGGCAAAGCCACCAAACCCGGTGACATTGTCACATCCATGTCGGGCCAAACAATTGAAATTCTCAACACTGATGCTGAAGGCCGTTTGGTTTTGTGTGACGCATTAACTTACACGGAAAAATTCAAACCCAAAACCGTCATTGATATTGCAACATTAACTGGCGCCTGTGTGATTGCATTGGGTAATCACGCCAGCGGATTATTCAGTAATGATGATGGACTCTCTGCTGATATTGTCAAAGCCGGAAATGACTCCGCAGATCGCGTCTGGCCAATGCCACTGTGGGATGATTATCAAAAACAACTCGACAGTAATTTTGCCGATATCGCCAATATTGGCGGTAAAGAAGGTGGCAGTATTACCGCAGCTTGTTTTCTTTCGCGCTTCACCAAAAATATGAAATGGGCGCACCTGGACATTGCAGGCACAGCCTGGAAGTCGGGCGCAGCAAAAGGAGCTACAGGCCGCCCGGTAGGATTACTGGTGCAATATCTACTGAACCAGATTGCATAACCATGACGCGTATCGATTTCTATTTACTTGCCAGTCAGGATCCCAACATACGTTGGGATTTTTGTTGTCGCTTGATTGAAAAAATATATCGATTGGGTCACAGAGTTTTGGTAGCAGTGGATTCACAATCAGATGCTGAATTATTTGATCAGTTGTTGTGGTCATTCAAACCCGAAAGCTTCATACCACACAGGATGCTCAACGACACAAGATACCCGGCAACCCCCATCGAAATTACATTTGGGGATGCTGGCGATCATCAGGATGTACTGCTAAATTTGGGAAAACAAATACCCGCTTATTTCAGTCGATTTGATCGTATGAGTGAGTTTGTCACCGAAGATGAAGCAACCAAATTATGGACAAGGGAACATTATCGCTTTTACAAAGAACGGGGTTACCCAATCGAAACACGTCCAATAGAGGCACGCAACCTAAGGTAGATTCATTTTATGCCACAGAATCCCAATAAAACCAAAGGCGAAATACTATCCGAACTGGAATCTATAAAAGGCTTGCTGATTGAAGAAGACGACATTCCCATTTTGCAGGAAATCGCGCATCAGGATCTCGATACTATGGAATTATCTTTTTACACAAAACCTGGCGGCACCCAAACTTCGATATTTGATGAGTTGGTAGAAGAAATTACGCCCTTGCCATTACACCATAACACTTATCATTCACCACAAAATTTACATCGCCCCACTCCCAAAGCCATGGGAGAAAATCCATTTCTTCCACAACACATCCGGGACAGATTACAAGGCAACAATCCGCCGCCGATTTTCGATTTTGATATGTCACAAAAAATCAGTAATGCCTACAAAATCGGTAAAAACCATCCGGAAAATCGCCACGATTTGGTCAACGATTTAATCAAACGTTATTTGCCACAAATTGAACAGGAATTGCGATTAAAATTATTGGCAATGACGGAAGAAGAGTTGAAGAAGTTGTAGGTGTTCCCCACTTTGAAAAAGGGGGGCTGGGGGGATTTAAAATTTTCATAAAAACTGACCATCTTAAATCCCTCCCCCGCCTCCCTTTTTCAAAGTGAGGAGCCAGTTCTTGCCAGTATCGATATTGTTGATAAATTCTAGCTTTTCACCCTCGAAAACGCCCAAACCGCAATCAACACAAACAATAAATTAACCAAAAACACACTTTGATATCCAAAATATTCTGCAACAACACCGACCACCAAACTGCTGAATAAATTACCAACATGTGTGGTATTGGTATAAAGCGAAGATGCTGTACCTGATCGGCCTGGTATTAATTGCTGGATAACAGAAACACCCAAACCCGCTAACACGCCGATAAAAATTGCATTGAAAATTTGCAATGCGAACAGATGCCACAAGCTGGTTGCGAAATACACGCCTGCGTACAAACACAAGGCAGAAAATGCTGCCAGATAAATTAGTCTAATTATCGAAATACGTGCAGCGAAATGCCCTGCCAATAACATAAAAGGAATTTCCAAGCCTGCTGCCAGCCCCATCACGGGGCCAATCCATTGAGGATCAATCAACAAATTATTTTTTAAATGTAAGGGCAAACTGATCAAATATGCGTTATTCACGCCAAACAACAACGAAAAACCAACGACCGCAAACAAGAGTGCAATTTTTGTTTCTTTTGCTAATCCGGTTGAATTGTTTGCTGATGTTTGTGCAGGGGACTTTTGTGTTATCGATAAAGAGGGCAAAAAGTGGTAACTGGCAAAAGCAATTAATAAATAGGATGCGGCAACAATTGTGTAGGTATTGGTGAAGCCGATTCGGGTTGCCAGAAAAAATCCAAGAGGCGGCCCGGCAACCCATGCGAATGCTATTTGTGCACGCACTATGGCATTAAATAAAGGAACCTTGTCTGCAGGCACATCGCGATTGGCGTAATCCAGACTGTAGGCCAACATTTGCGAAAAACTCACCATCGCCAAACTAAACAGAAAAACTGCAACAAATGCCACCAGCCAGTAGTGACGGGAAAAAGCGAAAACCAAACAGGAAAGCGCACCCAACACACACAAAAACGCAATCAAAGGGCGACGATCTGTTAACCGGTCTGACCGGCCACCGATGAAATGGTTGTAGACAATACTGGCCACTGCCATGCCCGCAAAGGGTAATCCGATCAACAAAGGACGAGCGCCCATTTCGTCATGTAAATAAAGACTAAAGGTTGGCAATATCAATGCGGACACTAATCCAACCAGAAAAAACAGAGCATAAATCCCCAACGCTATAGGCTTGAACAAGGGATTGGTTTTGATGATTGACATAACGGCATACCCGGGACAAAACGCGCGCATTCTACCTGAATAAATGACTATAATGCTGGCTCCATCCGCGACGGGATATTTCCATGTTTTGTATCAGTTTTCATATTGTTCCCGAACACAGCCGAAGCTTTGATCAATACCTGTTTTTACAAAAAGTAAAATCTATCCGCTCTCCGGAAGTTGATGCTTATGAGGAGAAAAAACAATTTCATTTAAGTTTTCATTTTTTTACTGAATTCCCATCTGATCTTTGGGCAAAATTGCAAGCAGTGTTATTTGACCAATCTGAATATTCAGCAATGCTTTCTTCTATCAGCATAGTCACCTGTGAAGGTGAAAACGAAGACGATTATTGGCTGTTACACCACTTTGATAAAAGCCAAAAGCTTGATCAACTGAAATAAATTCAGGTATAGATGAATGATTAATTGGTTCCCCGGACACATGCACAAAGCGCGCAAGGAAATTGCCGAAGTCATGCCACAAATCGATGTGATTATTGAAGTCATTGATGCACGCATTCCATTTTCCAGTGAGAATCCGCTGGTACCCGGTTTGCGCGACAAGACTCCATTAATTAAATTACTGAACAAAGCCGACCTTGCCGATCCGGATATCACACAAATCTGGATCGATAAAATGGAACAGGATTCCAGTGTTAAAGCGATTGCCGTCAGCCAGGAAAAACCGGAGCAGATTCGCGCTTTATTGGCACTCTGTGAATCTCTGGTGCCTGAAAAATTACGCAGTATTCACCCTGCCCGCACCATGATCATGGGAATTCCGAATGTTGGAAAATCTACCATTATCAATACACTTGCAGGCCGTACCATTGCCAAAACCGGAAATGAAGCCGGCATTACCAAATCCCAACAAAAAATTAAATTGGATAATAATGTGTTATTAACCGATACCCCGGGATTTTTGTGGCCCAAATTAACACCTCCATCCTGTGGTTATCGTCTGGCCATTACCGGAGCAATCAAGGAAACGGTTTTTGAATATATTGATATTGCTTTTTTTGCAGCCGATTATTTGATGAAAACCTATCCGGAAAGAATCAGGGTTCGCTATCAACTGGATGTGTTACCGGACAATGATCAGGAAATTATTGAAGCTATAGGGCGGCAGCGTGGTTGCACGGCCAAAGGTGGTCGTGTTGATTTACAAAAAGCATCCACACTTTTTATTAATGAGCTACGTGCAGGTTTGTTGGGAAGAATAAGCTGGGAAACGCCGGATATGGTGGCGGCAGAAATCAGTTTTGCAAAAGAAGACGAACTTAAGAAAGCCAAGGAAAAAGAAGAGCGTGATCGCGAAAGAAAATTAAAAACCAAAAAAAATCGCCGCTAATTATTGCGATTCACGAGCGATTCCGAGCAGATCCCTACTGCCTAATTGAAGGTCGATGTTCTCCGGCAATTTTTTGATCTGCCATTCCACTTCCCACTCAAAGGATTCACCTGGATGTAAATTATGTAAGGCACTTTGATGTTTGATTTCAGCAAACGTACGATCACTATGCCCGAAAATTTCTATTTCCCTTTCAGTTTCAGGTGCCTGATTCGCCTTGCTATCCTCAAAATGTTTGACCAACAAATAAGATTCTTTTTCGTAAGCTAACCAACCTTCTTTTCCATCCATCATCACTTTATGATGATCCCGACGGATTTTTTCCGGTGCAAACCTGTGCCATACAACTCCGTCGAGAATTTGTATGTCCAATGGATAAAATATACCGCTGTTAGGTTCAGTGTCTCCTTTCGGGAAAAAAACTACACCTACCGGATCGACACGTGTATTTTCTATGGCCGCCACCGCCTTGGTTTTATCAGAATGATTGATAATTTTATAACGCATCTTAAAAGTTTCAGGCTTATCACCCAAAGAATAATATTTAACAAATTGATAACCTGTTTTAGGCTCTATTTCGCTGGTTAACACTATCGCCGTTTTATTTGAATTACAGCCAACAGCGTAAGGATTAGTGTTGTGCTGGGATAATGGGGGCCAGTTCCATTCTGATTGGGGACTACTCCACAACACAGAACCGAATGCATTTACTTTTTCGGAATTTTTAGGTTGAAGCGCTAATAATTCCACATCACCAGCCCGCAAACTGATTACCCGGCCGCCTTCGCGGGGAGAAACAGTCAAAGTAGCGAAACCGTTATGCAAGGTAAAGTTATGTTCTTGCCGCGAAACGAATTTTGGAATCTGCAGTTCTTCATTGTCGGTTTTATCACAAGCCGACAATACCAGCAGCAGACACAAAAGATAAAGACAACTTAATCTGGACATCCAATAACCTGAAATACTCGTTAATAGATCAAGTTTACCTGTTGGCTTGAAAATGGCGAAGTCGAGGTCTAGTAAAGCAAAGTAAATAATTTTCGTTGGAATTCTATTGCCAGTGGATCACCTTTTCCCAAGGCAGCCACTATGTCATTAAAACTTTTGCGCGCAGCCCCTTCTGCAAATGCACGATCCCGTCGCAAAATTTCCAATAAATGACTTAATGCTTCACGATGCTGCGACTCATTATTCAACTGCAGCGCCAGTGAATAGCGGATGTTAAGGTCATCAGGATTTTCTGCATAAGCGGTTTCCAGTGCCGCTAGTTCCGGTGTTTTGGCGGCAGCTTTTTTGAGCAGGATTTGCGCTTGTAATTGTTCGTAAAGAGCATCCTGATCTGCCATTTTTATCGTCGCCAAAATTGCTTCCGCATTGTCCAGACGATTCATTTCGATATGACATTGCGCAATCAAACAGGCTATGGACGCCAAGCCTTTTGATTCATCGTAAGCTTGACGCAACAAGGGTAAAGCATCCTGATATTTCTGCTCGGCAATTAATTGTGTTGCTTCTTCAAGTGGCTTTTCCCAGGATTTTGGCAGGTGTTTTTCAAGGACTTGCCGCACCTGGATTTCAGGTAATGCTCCCATAAAACCATCAACAGGTTGCCCATCTTTAATCACCATCACTGTGGGCAAACTTTGAATGCCAAATTGTGCTGAAATCATATGCTGTTCTTCAGTGTCCACTTTCGCCAGCAAAAATGCTCCTGCATATTCATTAGCCAGTTTTTCCAGCACGGGCATTAATGACTTACAAGGTGCACACCAATCCGCCCAAAAATCCACAACCACTGGACGTTTGAATGACTCTTCAATCAACAATGCTTTGGCATTTTCAAGCGTGATATCGACAATATGCATTTCAAACTCCGGATTCTTTTAATGTTCGCTATTGTCCTGATGGCGCTATTACTTGGCAACCGGTATTGAAAAAGAAATCCTCTCGAATTCAATCCATAGAGCGATTAACATACGGTCTGATCCATTCCGACAAGTTGATCAACCATTAGCCACCACCAACAAAATTATTCACTATGATGAACCATATCAAACGCTTATTTTCAATACTCAGCCTTAACACACTGATTGCATTAGTGTTTGCTACCGGCTCAATGTTCATCAGCATTCATTACGGCTGGAAACTGGATTTTCCACTCACCATCATAGGGATCGCGGTAGTATTCCCCATAGTGTTTTCAATTGGCGGAGCATACAACCGACGCGAAGCGGCACTGGTGCAATATGGGATCATGAAAAGTATGGGCAGATGTATTTTTTTGGCGTCACAGGATTGGCTGCGGGATACAGGTGATACCCGTGCAAAAAATCTTGATGCAATAAAAACACAAATTTTTAATATTTTCACTCATTGCGTTGCACTTTTTCAAAGTCGAAATACCGCACTTTTTGCACATGAAGAAATGCTGATTTACAGTGAGTTCACCAACCTGTCAACCTCGATAGAAAGTTTGAGAGACAGAGGACTTTCCGGAAGCGAAGTATCTCGCGTTCACTCCTATCTCAATAAATTTTTAACAGCTTTCGAAACCATCAAACACATACATCAATATCGAACACCAAGAACCTTGCGGTTTTACAGTAAATTTTTTATTTACATCATCCTGATTGCACTGGGGCCTTATTTTGCCATGCTCGCTGAAAATCAGGAGATGTTAATTGGTTTATTAACGCCCATTTTATTTGCAATGGTGTTTACCGGATTGGATAACATTCAGGAACATCTTGAAAATCCTTTCGATCAAATCGGTGAGGACGATATCAAAATGAATCCCGAAAAATTTATCACAACCCTGGAAAAATCATCCATAGATGCTTTTTTGGCAAAATAAGTGCAGCTATTTTTTAAATTAATCATGGAACTTTTTATGGTTCGACTGACTTTGTTTATCCTGATATTTCTGACAGCCTGCTCCAAGCCTGTTCCCCCACTCACCCCTGTGCCTGCACCAAAACCGGCGGCAGATGATTGGGGAAAAACAGAATCCATAGTCACTTTTGCTGCAGTCGGCGATTTGTTGATGCACCAGGCCGTTAAAGATTCTGCAGCCCACGCTGCCACTCAGGGTGTAGGTAATCAGGGCTACGATTTTCTCTGGAGTGAATTACAGGATGAACTCAGCGAAGTTGATTTGGCTTTTGCCAATCTTGAAACACCGGTTGCACCTACAACATCAATTGGAACCGGTGCATTTTTATTTAATGCTGATCCTGTTGTTTTAAAATCATTGCAAACCCTGGGTATTGATCTGGTATCGTTTGCCAACAATCATGCTTACGATCAGGGACGCAAAGGTTTTATCGAAACCATTGATGAATTGCGCAAAACCCAATTGGACTTTATCGGTGCAGGTGATACTTGCGCTGACGCAAAATCGGCACTGATCAAAGAAATCAAAGACATCAAAATAGGATTTATTGGCTCTTCTGCCATATTCAATAATCAACTCAACACTAAAGATGATGAAGCCTGCGTAAATGTATTTGAACGTGAATCAGCAATTGAATCTGTTAAAAAAGCACGCGATGCCGGTGCAGAATTTATTGTATTTTCCGTACACTGGGGTATCGAATATAAAACTGCGCCAGCACAATCACAAATCGATGATGCCCACGCGTTAATGGATGCCGGTGTTGATGTGTTATTAGGCCATCACCCACACGTATTACAACCAATCGAAGTTTACGAAACCGCCGACAACAGAATTGCCGCCGCCATTTACAGCATGGGCAATTTTGTCAGCAACCAAAGCCGTTTTTATCGCCACGGAATTTCACCCGATCATGTTGGCGAGCCACGCGATGGCGTCATTTTTCGTTTTTCAGCAATTAGAAAAAATTATGGTGTTGGTAAATCCCGTGTTGAACTGGCACAGGTTTCCGCACAACCTTTATGGACAGAAAATAATTGGCTCGCCCGTCAACGCGGAACAGAAAAAGAAACCTTAATCCGCGTAGTCACCAACGACCAACGCATTCAGGAGTTACAAACTGAATTGGAAAAAACCACAGAAGAAGCAAAAACGATTGAACTAAAAAAATCCCTGGAGCTGTATCAACAACGGCATCAGGCGGCCTCGTTGGTTCTTGGTGAAGAATGGATATTCAAAACCAAATAAACATTAATCGATTATGAAATTCCAAGCTCTAATATTCATTTTCATTTTGCATCTGGCACCCTGGTCAGAAGCCAATACCCCCGATGGCCTGAACGATTTCTTGCAAGGTTTTGTCAGCGAGTTTTCAAAAAGTGATGTAGATTTTTTCTACGCATCCCAACCCAATCAGGGAACTGTTTATATTTATTGGATGACAGGCAATTCGATTTTGATTGTGAATGTCCCGACCGAGCGATTGGAAGATTACTCTTGGTATGAGAACAAAGCCCGAATCGACTTAAATTCAGATGTAGTACCCACCGTCGATGATATTGGCGGCAGTACCTATCTCACTGACTCAGACTGGGTTGAAGAACGGATTAAAGAATGTTTGAACGGGGAAAAATTTATTGTGCGGAAAGCGGAAGTTGAGCAGTCGAGCGCTGCTTCTTTACATTGAGCTGTTAAATCTTGATGTAGCCCGTATGCAGCGAAGCGGAATGCGGGAATTTTGAAGTTGCGTTTAATTTTTACTCTTGTATCTTAAGTGTCAGCCAATTATGTTTGTACAGGCATA
>CAMLML010000094.1 GCA_946481095.1 uncultured Cellvibrio sp. | reverse complement strand
ATCTTAAATCCCTCCCCCGCCTCCCTTTTTCAAAGGGAGGAGCCAGTCCCCTCCCCTTGCCAAGGGGAGAGGTGGGGTGAAATTCAAAGAGGTAATCAATATGTCAGATCCACTCCTCGATACACTCCTGCTTTCTCGCATTCAATTCGCCGCGAATATTTCGTTTCACATTTTATTTCCGTCTATTTCAATCGCGCTTTGTTGGTTCTTGGTGTATTTCAAATTGCATTACAAAGGTGAAGGCGATGATGTGTGGATGCGCGCTTATCGTTTTTGGGTAAAAATTTTTGCGCTGACATTTGCGTTGGGCGTTGTCAGTGGCATCACTATGAGTTTTCAATTCGGCACTAACTGGCCGGGATACATGGAAACAGTCGGTAATATCGCCGGCCCATTATTGGGATACGAAGTGCTCACTGCATTTTTTCTCGAAGCGACTTTTCTGGGCATTATGCTGTTCGGCATTAATCGTGTATCAAATCGTATGCACACCATTGCAACTTTGTTAGTGGCCTTTGGCACAACCATGTCTGCTTTTTGGATTATTGCGCTTAATAGTTGGATGCAAACACCCACAGGTTTTGAAATGCGCGATGGCAAGGCTTATCCATTGGATTGGCTGGAAATTATTTTTAATCCTTCAATGCCTTATCGCTTGGCCCATATGCTGGTTGCCTCAGGATTAACCGCTGCATTTTTAATTGCGGGCATTTCGGCTTATCGAATCCTAAAAATAGATCACAAACCTGCACCGCGTCTCGCGTTAAAAACAGCGGTAACGGCTGCAGCCATTTTAATTCCAGTACAAATTTTTCTGGGCGATTTGCACGGATTAAATTCACTCGAATATCAACCCGCTAAAGTCGCGGCAGTTGAAGCCGTATGGAAAACCGAAAAAGGTGCACCACTGGTTTTATTTGCAATTCCCGATGCAAAAACGCAAGAAAATAAATTCGCTATTGAAATCCCGAAAATGGCCAGTTTAATTTTGACGCACGATTTAAACGGTGAGATCAAAGGCCTCAACGAATTTCCGAATGCACATCCACCAGTCGCACCCGTGTTTTATGGTTTTAGAATTATGGTAGGCGTGGGTGTTTTGATGTTACTCGTCAGTTGGATAGGCGTTTGGCAATTGCGATTAATCGCAAAAGGTCGAAGACAAGAGATGTCACCCTGGCTATTAAAAGTATTTGTCGGCATGACTTTTTCTGGTTGGATAGCCACGCTCGCCGGTTGGTATGTCACCGAGATCGGTCGTCAACCCTGGTTAGTGACTGGTGTGCTAACGACTCAGGAAGCTGTGACCAAAGTGCCTGCATCAAATGTCGGCATTTCACTGACGATTTATTTATTGCTGTACGCCGTGTTGCTAGTTGCTTATATACGTACATTGTTTGTGATGACGAATAAATCTGTGCTGGTCGATAAACCCAATGAAATCGAAACACTTGCCGACCAACTGGCCACACGCAATCAAAAAGTGGAGACAGCATCATGAATGAATACACACAATTAACCGGCGAAGCTTTTTGGTTACCGATTATTTTTATCGGTTTGATGGGCCTGGCATTTTTTGTTTACGCCATTCTCGATGGCTATGATTTGGGCGTGGGTATTTTATTGCCAAAAAATTCCGAACAAGATCGCGACACTATGATCGCCAGCATAGGCCCCTTTTGGGACGCTAACGAAACCTGGTTAGTGCTGGGAATCGGTGTGTTATTAATTGCATTCCCAACCGCACACAGTTTGGTTTTATTTCATTTGTATTTGCCTGTGACAGTGATGTTAGCGGGATTGATTTTGCGCGGCGTTGCCTTCGACTTTCGCGCAAAAGCCCTGCCCGATCACAAAGACTTGTGGGATAAAATTTTTAAAATTGGTTCGCTACTAGCAACACTGTCACAAGGTTACATGCTCGGTATTTATGTGATGGGTTTTGATTCCAGTTTGAAATCTATTTTATTCGCGTGCCTCAGCGCCATTTGCGTAACCGCAGGTTACACCTACATAGGTGCTTGTTGGTTAGTGATGAAAACCGAAGGCGAATTGCAACAATCTGCAACCCGCTGGGCAAGGCGTTGTGGCTGGTTAATGGCGCTGGGTTTAATCGCGGTATCTATCGCAAACCCCTGGGTTAGCCCCAGCATTTACGATAAGTGGTTTGGCAGCCCAACAGTTTTATTGTTGATGATTATTCCAACTGTCTGTTTCGGTTTGTTATTCGCCAGCGACAGATTCCTGAAAAATTTCTCTCAAGATTTGGAAAGTTTTTCCTGGTTTCCTTTTATTTCTGCGGCGATTATCTTTTTGATGAGTTTTATAGGTTTGGCCTACAGCTTTTTCCCTTACGTAGTGCCCAACCAACTGACAATCTGGCAATCCGCCAGCGCACCTGAATCGCTAAAATTTATTTTGGTAGGATCTGTGGTTGTGCTTCCAACAATTATTGCGTACACAATTTTTTCTTATCGAATATTTAGAGGTAAGGCAACGCAACTTAAATATTATTAATTGGAAGTTTCATGTCCAGGACTTTTTCACTACTGTTACTTGGTATCTTGATAACCGCTTTGCTGCCAACGACGCTGGTTTACGTCCTTGGCCTGGCTATTAGCATAGCGGGGACTTTTAATGGAAATACTCATGGTATTACACCAGCATTTTTGTATCTCACGATGCTACTTATCATTCCTGGCTATAGCCTGTGCTGTTTATGGTGGTTAATATTTAAATTTCAAAACCTATCTTTAGGTGGGCTGCCCAAAAAAATTTGGGCAGGTCTTGTTGTAGGAATGATCTTGAGTTTAGTGTTTTTATTTCCATTGATAACAGGAGAATTTGAATCGCCAATACCCTATATGAACATTAAAGATAATATCTTTAGTGTTCATATTTTGGGTGCCCCCTTGATTATCACCTTGCTACTGATACTTTTCATTGGCCTAAAAAACTCTCGCAAGTAGGATATTATTTTCGCAAGAATACTGCCCCAATAATTTGACTTCCACGTCCAGCAGGATCTTGTCGAATTAATTTTTCTTCAACCGCAACTTGTTTAAACAAACCATCAAGCGCCATATTCACTGCGTGTTGTTCAAGATCCAAACTGGGTTTGTTGGCGATAGGCACCATGTTGTAAGCAGTCAGCAATTGTTTGTATTGTTTATAAAAACCAATTTGCTCAAGATTTTGTTGGATAATCGGTTGATAACGTTGACGCAAACTGGCTTCAGTTTGCACACGAAAATAATCTGTCGCTGCCGTTTGATTGCCGCGAATAATTCCTAAAGCATCAGTCACTTTCATATTGCGCACTGCATCAATAAAAACCACTTTCGCTTCAACAGCCGCTTTTTCCGCACCCTGATTCATCAAGGCTTCGACTTTATCCAACTGCGACCCCAAACCCAACTGCCGCAAATTTTTGGTAATAGGTTGCAAATTTTCAGGCAACTCAATTCGATAGAGCGAGCTATTGGCATAACCACCCGCAACCGACAAACTATCCGCCGCGCGATTACTCCCCAACTCCAGCGCTTCTTTAATAGCCCGAATCATCTGCGCCTGATTGTTATAACCCGTCGCACTCGCAACCGCCGCCCCGGTTTCGGCAATATGCGGCAAAGAAGCATTACAAGCGACCAAACTCAATGGCAATGCCAATAAACAAATACGCGCCAGTTTCATGATGGATTTCCTCGTGGGATAGGGATTGATGAGGCATGGTAGCAAAAAATTGGAGAGGTAGCTCTTTGTCAGCCCAAGCAGTAAAGTTAAGAACGTTGATATCAAATAACTGGAAATAGGATTGGAGTAAAATTCCATGTCAGATCAAGACATCATCGAATGCGACACTCACGGCACATCAACAGCCACATATATCTGCAAACATTTAGTACAGGGTGAAAATCTTGGATTCAACATTGGATTTGATGCTGAAAACCCGTTTGATTTATATCCAGATGCCTGGTGCGATGAATGCGATAAAATTCTTGAAGAAGAGGGTGAATGGAATGAACGCTCTGAATCATTTGCAGATATCAAAATAGTTTGTACTCAATGCTACATGAGTGCCAGAGAACGAAACTGGGTTGAAGATACTGAGGCTTTTTCTGATTACATTACCGAGTGCTTTCAATATCTTCAGGGGAAACATAAATTAATGATCGAAACTTATAAAATAGATAAATTTGATCGCTGGGATTGGCATCAGGAGACAGGAAAATTACTCTTTTCTCATGAAGGAAAATTAAGAGTGGAAGCCGATATTTCCTTTTCAGGATCGATATCAACCAAATCAAATACTTGGATGTGGGCCTGGGCTAATGAAAGTTTGACTGAAATAATCAAAGCTAAATCAGAAATTATTCATGAAATTGGAATCAATTCTGGTTTTAAAAAACTTCTCTGCGGCATTTGGCCCGCAGATGAAATAGATGGATGGGAAATGACAGCAGTTTTGGCAAAAGAACTTCAGGCAATTGGTGCTTATAGAACATCCGACGATCATGGATTTACCTACATGGTTATTACTGGAATCAGGAATGTAAATTAATATGAACGAATCCTTTAGTCTAGATCTCACTAATTTATTGATAACCAAACTTATAGATATTGGAATTCAATTAATTTTTCCATTTTTATTTGTCATTTGTTTAGTTGTAGGCAGTTTCAAACTTAAACAACTGGCAATAACGACTCAACAACATGCATTGCGCTATGTTTCCCACGGCTTATTAAGTTATGCACTTTCCTTTATTGTTCCCGTTCTTATGATGCCAGTCATATTTTTTATAGCGGGTGATTCCGCTGAAGAAGACTATATCGATTTGACGGTCTCTGCTGCTGGATTTACATTCGCTTTGATTGGAACTTTGTTTCTATTTAAAGCATCCCTAAGATTCAATAAAGAAGAGTAGAAGTTGAATTTCGAATACCTCTACCTTATTGGCCCAATCATATTCTGGACTTTCGTGACAGCCCGAGAATATGAAACCAACTTAATTCCAGAGATAAAGAAACGTAGAGCCAGTTTCTTTATCGCTGTTACCCTATTCTGCTTACACCTGACACTGCTGATCATTAACGGAAGAGATTGGTTTTGTGCAGATACACTCAGGGATCGAGGCTTGGAGCCCGCCTTTCTTTTTCCTGGATTGGGCTATGCATTTGTCGCTCTTCCATTTGCAGTTAATGGAAGTGTATTTGAAAGCTTAACCGAAAAATTTGCTGAGCGAATTACTAGTCTACTGGGCTATCTTTTCATTTTTTATGGCTACTTTTCTATATTGATATTTAAATTATCCCAAATCAGATAATTGGCGGCTCTATATACTTTCAAACCCGCAAATTCAATTCCTGCACCACTCCAACTTCACCCGTTCCTTTCAAATAAATTCCCGAATTCGCAATTTCGCCCAGCGAATTATTATTTTCATCTTTTAATTGAAAAGGCGAACTGACATGGCCCAGATAAATCGCGCCGATATTTTTATCGCCTAATGCCATTAATTGTTTGCTGCCGTCTTCGTTGTTCATCCAGATGCGGAGTTGGTGGTAGATGCTGTCGGCTTCGTCGATAAATTGATTGCCGTCTTCGTCATAAGCGGCGAGTTCGGCAAAACCGCGGCCGGTATTGGGGCCGAATAATTCGCTGCCGTTATTGATGATTCCATCCTTGTTTCGATCAAGCGCTAAAAAACCACTACCGGTTTTTAAACTGGCGAGCTGTTCTTCTGTGCCATCACTATCCAAATCAAATGAAAATTGGGTTTGACTGAGTTGTGCGCCCAGGCCATCAAAATTAATCACTAACGGATCAATCATTTGCACGCGCTGCACTTCGAGATCGGATTCATACACAAAATCTCGGCTCATACCCAAATCAACAGTAAATGAAATCTCGCGGCCATCTTGCGTGCGAATCGTGCCTTGCGCTTGAAATTGCATGTGCTCGTGTTCTTGGTAACGCTCTTGTCGGCGATAAACTACTTCATTTGCAGATTGCAGATTACGCGAAGGAACAGGAGTATCAACTTGCAATTCGGTAGGGCCACCTTCCTCCACCACTTCTTTTGATTCTTTTAAATCGATGGAACGCCCGGTGATAGATTCAAAAATCGCTTCGAGAATCATACGATTCACGCGCGAACGTGAATCAAGATCGGTATTTAAATTGAGTGTTTGTGATTGTTGATGTTTCGCCAACAACGAACCCGCTTTGGATAAATCAACTGAAATTGTTTTGATGGGCTGAACAACAGGCGTTGGATTCAAAGGTTCGGGGCTTGGCCCACGCCATAGGCTACCGGTCTCACGCAAACTGTAACTTTCCTGATATTCCTGCTGCGCCGACATCTGGATTTGTGCGTTGGCAATAATCATGATTCACCTCAATCGAAAGGGTACAAACTCTATAGCGGCAAGAAGTTGCCGCTTTTGAGGAAAATCTGGCGTGGGAATTAGATTATTTGGCTATTAGAACCTAAATGGATCTCGCAGAAGTTTTTTGATTTTGCTTTTTATGCATAATCCACGCATGGCGGAAGCCAATGAAGGTTTATCAAGCGATCATTGGCTTTGTATATCAAAGATTAGAAGTTCTCATGCTGACGAACATGCTTCCAGGTTTTCCCTTCATCCAGAGATTCATAAAAATCGCCTGAAACACCAGAACAATGCAGCAAAATTCGATCATGAATTTCCGGAACTATGTCTGTACAAAACTTGCCTGGCAACTCAGCATCCAATTTCTGCCAAAATTGTCCACCATCAACCGTGCGAACCAGATAAGTCTTCGATTCACTGAAAGCAGCATAAGATCTAACCGTAGCATAGGCTTTATTCAAATCAACAAATACCGGAATACTGATGAAATTAAAATGCTCCTTACGATTTATTTTTTTACCGTTTTTCATACATTTGGCTTTTTCACTTAACCCCGGACAATTATCAATATAGGTTTTCATTTCTGCCCAGCTGTTGGCCGAGCGATCAAAACGATAATAACTGTCTTTACCTGTCCAGGACCAAAAGCCTGCCCGTTTTACGCCAAGGCTGGTGCTGCCTGCTTTGATAATCGCATCCATTTCACCCGCCATTTTCGACTCATAATGAATAGTTTGCATATCCTTCGAAAGGCTAAACAGTTTTCGACTGGTGTCATCAAACAGATTGAATTTATTGTCGTACCCTGATTTTTGAATCGTTACACGCAAATATTCCTGCCCCAAAAATTCTTCCAGACTGAAATTGGAAATTCTAAGCAACTGGCCTTTTCTTTTGGTGGTCTTTTTCGATTTTTTTTCTAACGTTGGTTTTACTTTCTCATCAGCTGTTTTTTCCATTGTGTCACCGGTTGTCAATGTCACATCGTTGCTATCGTGCCAGCCTTTCAACGCAGAATAATGATAGAGTTTTTTCCATTCTATTTTTTTATTGGATGGATTAGCTGACAAAATAACTGCACGCCCATTTTGCACAGCAAAAATAACGGCATCACCATTAGATGACAATTTGATGCCGCCAATTTTAGTGCCCAAATCAAATGATAGATCCTTCCATTTCCCATCAGTATCTTTAAAGAAAAGTGCTCCCTGATCGCCAGCAACCATTAATTGGCCTTTTTCATTTTGCACTATTGTGCGCAAATCAGCATTGGTCTCCAATACATGCTGGCTCCATTCACCGGATTTTTTGCGCTCCAAAATAGCACCCAATTTACCCAACAAATAAAGTGAACCTGTAGGACTCAAATAACGTTCACTAAATACAGTTGGATTCTGGGCAAGTGCTACATAATTGGAAAAACGTTCAGCATTCAAACCATCATCAATCCATGACAAGACTTTCTCTGGTTCATATTCTAAAAATGGACGATAAAAATTAATAAATGCTTGGTTGTTGGTATCAGGAACACGAATTAATTTGTCCATATATTTATCTCCCTCTACCTTGCGATAATAAATAAAAGTCCCCAAGTCAGTAATTTTTCCTGGTTGCACATTAAACACCCCCAGTTCAACTCCACCGGAAGCCCATACAGAATAAAAATACTCCCCTATGACATGAAAAGAACGCACACTGTCTACAGAATATTCTCCCGGTGGTACCGATGATGCAAACAGGGATGTATCTCCTTCAGGATCATCCAATGAAACCAATCTGGGGTACTGGTTTTCTTTGGATTTATTGACATCTTTTGGTGTGATGGTGAATTGATTGAATGGTAAAACCGATCCACTGGCGCTGATCACTTTGGCAACCACCACACCGTCATTCACAATAGGCGTTTCCTGGGTAATAGGCTGCCGGATATTAACAGCTGATGTTAAACAACCCGTCAGGAATACAGAAAAAATTACAAGAGCAAGAGACATACATCTCTTCAGACAGCTAAAATACTTAGGCATATAGACTCCAAGTCAATTATTAATTGTGTGTGGGCGGCCAACAAAACCAACATCACACCATGATGTTTTTGCATCTGGAAAGATATCCAAGTTAATCAAGAGAGGCAACACGAGAATATTCCATGGATCATGTAACACCAAAACCCACTGCTATTTTTTTGACAAAGATATTGATAACCCTTGCTATTTTTTTTACTCCACACACCTTCGCCACACCTGTCCCCGAAAAACTCGCAAAAAGTCAAGGCTACTTCATTTTGGGTACTTATCTGGAGGCGGATTCAGCTGCAATTGTGATCAAAAAAATTGACACTACAGCTGTAAGTCGTTCAATTGAATGGCAATTGACCAATAAGAACCAGTGGTTAATAAAAACACTGCCGCAAGGGAACTATCAGATCCAGGAAATAAAAGTTCCTTACTTTAACCTTCCCTATCGTAAAGATACTGAAAACGATCTGCTTTGGCGCTTCAAAATTGAAGCAGGAAAAGTTAACTATGCAGGAAAATTGGAAATTGAAAAAAAGCGAACCACTAATTACGTTGAAATAAAAAGACTGAACAGAATAGTAACTGACCATGATGAAATTCTGAAATCATTCCCTGAATTATTAGGTCAATATCCATTGGTAAATGGCATGGCAATACGCGATGACTATGCAATCGATTATATACAACGGAAAAAATAATATGAAAAAACGATTTATCTTTTTACATACAATCTTGTTGATTTTATTCACAGCAATTCATTTTTCAATTAACTGTTATGCAAATACAGATATTTATGATTTTTTCAAACCTCCTTTAATCAAGGAAATGGCTCTACGTCCGGATGGAAACGCTGTGTTGGCGATCAAAAACCAGGAAAACAAACAATTGATCAGTCTGAAACCTTTACCCAAAGGGCAGGAAGAAATTATTTTTAATACCTCGGAATATTATTCAGCGGATTCCATCATTGCGGATATCTCGTGGCTGGATAATCGTTTTATTGCTATTCAATTTATCGAAATCAAGACTGGCATCGCTGATTTGATAGATACCAAAACCACACGCAGGATGTTGATTTTGGATACTCACGCAGAAAAAGGTAGCATGGAACAAACCCTAAGTGTCAGAACCCCAGGTTGGTTAGCCGGAATATTGGCTGGTGAGCAAGGAAAGTTTCTGTATGCAAAAAGTGGAATCAAATCGCGAGTATACAAACTGAGTATTGACGGATTGAAACCTGATAAGTCACCCATGACCAAATCCGACAAAATAGATGGCGGCCAATTTATTGCGGACAACCAGATTATTGAAGTGAATGGTTATGCGACACGATGGTTTTCAAAAAAACATGAAAAGCCAAAAGCCGTTTTGCATTTTACAGAACCTTATGTACTTTCACTAACCGAATTCGACGATAAGGGCGATCAGCATTCATTGTCATCATGGAATATAAACGAAGATGATAATGAAACTAGTAAAAATAAAAATGTAACAGAAAATCCATTAAAACATTATTTACCCATTTCACTGGCGACAGAACCCGGCGAATATTACTGTATTGATAAACAAGAATCTGAATCCCGATCATTGTATCTGGTCAACTTCAAAACCAAGACATCAAAATTAATTTATGAAACATCTGCATTCAAAATTATTGATCTGGTCTTCTCCTCAGATAATCAATTGATAGGCGTCCAGGTTCTACGTGATGAGCGACTGGCTTTTGAACACATTACAGAAAATAAAACTAAGCAGAAAGCCAATCAGGAAATTTTATCTATTATGTTTTCATCCAGCTTCGACAAAAAAAAGCGCCTGATTTATGAAGAATCTTTTAATCAATCTGGACGATATTGGCTGGAATCTGCATCCGAAAAAGTATTACTGGATGAAAAATTTCCCTGGCTCACTGGCAAATTAAAATCGAAACAATTTGAGGGTGATGTTACAGTTGAAGGATTAAAAATTCCTTACCTGCTTAATTTACCCATTACCAATACAAAAGTACCTCTCATAGTGATGCCTCATGGTGGGCCTATTGGTGTTTATGACACCCCCTATTTTGATCCGATAACACAACTTCTTAATGCACAGGGTTATGCAGTATTAAGGATTAATTTTCGTGGCTCCAGCGGTAGATCTGAAGAGTTAAAAGAAGCAGGGAAACACCAATGGGGCAGCTTAATGCTGAAAGACATTCATTCTGCTACTGAATCTGTTATTAAACGTAGCGAAATAGATAATTCAAAAATATGTTTGATGGGGCTCAGTTATGGCGCCTATGCATCCAGCATGTTACTTATTCAGCATCCGGAAATTTATCAATGCGCCGTCGCAATAGCCGGTGTTTACGATGTAAACCTTTACCTTCAATCACCACAGTTTTCCAAAAAACAACGGGAATGGTCTAGGGAATATGTAGGTGATTATCTGGTGAATTACGATAAACTCAAGGCGATATCACCCGTTTATTTAACCGATAAATTACAAAAACCTATTTTGGTGATGCATGGCAACAAAGATGACATTGTCGATATTGAACATAGTTATAGATTAAAAACCAGTCTTGAAAAATCAGCCAAAGAATTTTCATTCACTGTGTTAAATGACATGGGTCACGACATAAAAGACCAGCAGCAGGCGATAGATTTACTATCTCCTGCATTGGAATTTTTAAATCAACATTTGAAATAATTCATCACATCCATTGCCCGCGAAAGCGGGCAATGGTGTGCATAATATTATCGCGCTCTGCTTGTAGTTTTTGCAGTGGAATAAAGTTCAATCGCTCCAGGGTGGCGCCACTCCATAATGCGATTGAGGCGGTGTTGTGCCAACGTTGTATTGGGCCTTGTGAGATTTGTATTTTCTGTATTTTGATTTGCGGGACATAAGTAGTTTTAACACCAAGAATTCCCTGTTTAACAGCAAGCCCCTCCTGGTTAATGTCGTAACCAATCGAATACCAATTTTTAGCGTTCAAAAACAGGATCAACAGTAACGCTCCCAGAGACCACCAAACGGGAATCTCTGTCGTCATTAATGTAACAGCAACAATACCAGTGATAATGCCACCATAAATAACAGTATCCCAAAACATTTTGGCTGGAATGCATTTTTTCCATTCAGGTGTTTGAATATTTAACATCTGCAAAATGTCGTGTAATTGCTTTTCAGTGACGACAGGAATTACGAAACCCAAATTAATTTCACCCTGCTTGCGATTGACCTCATTGGTTTGGCGAACCTCTATTGAATAGCGATTGAGTAGTCTTGCAATTAAACTTTGTTTGACCACCAAGGTTTGCAATTTATGTTTTCTAAAACCACTGGCTAATCGATTTAATAAACCCGTTTGATACTGAAATCTCTCGCCCTGAACCACCAATGTGTAATTCCAATATTTTACAAGCGCTAAAAATATGGAAATGGCATAGATCAACAACAAAACCAATACAACTAACGCTACAACAGCCAACACACTCGCCCAGAGATTATGGCTGGATAAATATTGGGAAAAAAATTGAACCAGCTCGGATTTTTGAAGCCAGGGACCAATGTTTTGCCAGAATTTTTCATTTTGTCCCAGCAAAGGCGCAAAAATTGCCACGTAATAAACCAGTGTGTTGTGCATTAATCCGTAACGTAACAAATCAACTGGTTCAAGTTTTATTTGATAATCAATTGTCGGTATTGAAGATAATTCATTTTGATTCAGTGCGATGGGTTGTTCAGGGGACTGCAATTTTTGCGTTGTAGAGGATTTTTTCTGCGCATCAAGTACTCGCTGTTTAATGCCATTAGCCAAAAGATGGTGAATACCGGGTAGAATAATTTCTTCTTTTCCACTACCTGCACTCTCCAGTTTTAGTGCCCACAACCCAAAAGGACGAAAATAAAAAGCCTGCTCCAGATTAGCTTCTTGCACACGCTCAAAATAAAGCGTCAGATTTTTTTTGAAGATTAAACCACGACGAATTTGAATTCTGTCATCATCAAAATGAAATTTGAAAAACCAGAAATTGATTATTGAAGCACCTAAAAGTATTAAAACAAACCCCAGGATACCCAAGTCCAAAATCCATTCCCTTGTAGCAGGAATGGCAACAGCACCTGCGAAAACAGGCCAAAGATTCAGTGCCTGATTAAAATTACGAATGAAAAAATAAACCGTTGCGATGGGAGAGACGCGAGACCAGTTAGAGGCTTTCATCGACATCCAACTCCTCTGCATTGATTTTATCCAGAAGATGGAATTTCATGTTTGTTGCGGTTTGCAATTTCAGCCCTGGTAACTTCATATCAGATCCCAGAGTACCCGCCGTAAATACACTTAATGTTGCCAAACCCAGGTGGCGCTCAAGAGGTCCCTGACTCACCTCCAGATGTTGGATACGATTACAGGCTACAGAGACCTGTCGCCAGTAAATAAAACCTTTCTGTAAATTAATGTCGTCGTCATGCAATAAATATTGCAATCGACATGCGGTTTTTGGAGCCCAAACACACAACTGCCAAAGAGCCACAAGGAAATAAACTACAATTAATCCCATCAATACATTTTTAGCAGTTTCTTGCATTATCAGGATAAAAAAAATGGCAATTGGTATAACCACTAGTATTTGTATTGCAACATATAACCGAAGTAGCGTTTTATATGAAGGATCAACCGACTGCCATACATTTTTTTGTAAAACACTCTCTTTAATAGCGTTTTCCTGAAAAACAGAAGCGGACTCTTGATTGGAAACATCCATAACAGCATCCTGTGTTTTTTTGATTAATGAGAATTGTCCCGAGGTGTAGGTTATTCTTGCAGAAGCGGTGATAATCAATATTCTGGACTGCTGTTTTTTCAGGAATATATGTATATTATTCTCAGCGAATGAAAAATTAACTGATCACCAGATTATCGCGATGAATTAATTCGTTATCATCTTGATAGCCGAGTATTTCTGCAATTTGGCTACTGGGTTTGCCGATAATTTTTTTGGCTTCATCAGCATGATAATTCACCAAGCCGCGCGCAATTTCTTTTTCTTGCTGGTCAACGCAGATCACCATATCACCACGTGTAAAATCACCACGCACTTCTTTTACACCGACAGGCAATAAACTTTTGCCTTGATCACGCAATACACGCACAGCACCATCATCTAACACCAGTGTGCCACGTGTTTGTAATTGGCCCGACAACCAACGCTTGCGAGCGGCTTGAGGTTGTTGTGCAGCCCAGAGAAAAGTTCCCAAATCTTCGCCTGCTGCAATTCGCAGCAATGCATTTTCGATGCGGCCACCAACAATGACTGTGTCCGCACCTGAGCGTGCAGCAACACGTGCAGCGCGAACTTTGGTGATCATGCCGCCGCGCCCCAAAGTGCCACCGCCACCCGCCATTTGTTCGAGGCGGGTATCATCCGCTGCCACTTCACTCAATAATTGCGCATCGGGATTTGAACGGGGATCGGAATCGTACATGCCTTTTTGATCGGTCAAAATTACCAATAAATCGGCATCAATTAAATTGGCAACCAATGCTCCAAGAGTATCGTTATCACCAAAACGGATTTCATCAGTGACTACCGTGTCATTTTCATTAATAACAGGAATGACTTTTAAATTAACCAAAGTTTTTAGTGTCGAGCGCGCGTTTAAATAACGTTGACGAGAAGAAAGATCATCGTGATCCAATAAAACCTGTGCTGTTAATAATCCGTAGCGTTGAAATTCCACTTCGTAAGTTTGGATCAAACTCATTTGCCCAACGGCAGCGGCAGCTTGTAGTTGATGAATTTCTGTCGGGCGAGAATCCCAACCCAATCGACGCATACCGGCCGCGACTGCACCGGATGATACCAATACCAATTCAATTCCCTGATTGCGTAGTTGCGCCATTTGTTGAACCCAACCGGCAATTGAGGCTTGATCCAACCCTTTGCCGTCATTAGTTAACAAGGCGCTGCCAATTTTGACAACCCAGCGTTTGGTGGTAGAAATTTTGTCGCGTTTTTTCATCGTAGTTTAAATTTTTTATATAGTGAGTATCACCCTCTCCCCTGCCCCTCTCCCATCAAGGGAGAGGGGAAGAACTAGCGTAGAAATATTTTCTTTAGCTCATTCTGTTCCCTCGCCCCTTGAGGGAGGGGGCTAGGGAGAGGGGGCAAAAAATCAATAATTGGTATAAATAATTTCCACATCATAATCGTCATCGTTGAAGTCGTCATCTTCACCGCGCGCGCGTTTGGCTGCGCGGTAAGCTTCACGCAATTCTTCGATGCGATCACGCGCTTCTTGTGCCATTTGATTTTGTAAATCCAATTCGCGTTGGCGAACTTCGGGATTTTCACGCTCTTCGATCCAAATGGGCTCGAGATAATCCATTATTTTTCCGCTCAATGCGGCAGTGCCTTCACTTTTTAATGCAGAGATGCGAAACACCGGGCCAGTCCAATTTAACTCTTTTACTATTGCCTGGCATCTTTCTTCGGCTTCTTCGGCCGTTAACAAATCCAGTTTGTTCAATAATAACCAGCGATCACGACCTGCGAGTGTCGGACTGAATTTTTGCAATTCGTTAGCAATCACGCGCACATTATCAGCAGGGTTGGAATTATCAACCGGGGCCATATCGACAATATGCAGCAACAATCGGCAGCGCGTTAAGTGTTTCAAAAATCTAACACCCAGACCTGCACCTTCTGATGCGCCTTCAATTAATCCGGGAATATCCGCGATCACAAAACTGCGATGCTGTTGAACTTTTACCACACCGAGATTTGGCACCAGCGTGGTAAAAGGATAATCCGCAACTTTTGGTTTTGCAGAACTGACCGCGCGAATAAAGCTGGATTTACCAGCGTTGGGCAAACCTAACATGCCTACATCCGCGAGGACTTTTAATTCAAGTTTGAGATTACGTTTTTCGCCGGGAGTACCGGGAGTGGTTTTGCGCGGAACACGATTGGTACTGGATTTGAATCGGGTGTTACCCAATCCATGAAAACCGCCCTGTGCGACTTTTAATTGCTGACCATGTGCAGTCAAATCGCCGAAGACTTCTTCAGTGTCCTGATCAACAACCGTTGTACCAACCGGAACCGGTAGAAACAAATCAGCACCCTTGGCACCGGTGCAATCTTTGGTTCCACCTTTTTCGCCATCCTCAGCTTTGTATTTTGGCTGGAAACGATAGTCAATCAATGTATTCAGGTTTTCATCAGCAACCAGATACACACTGCCGCCGTCACCACCATCACCACCGTTTGGGCCACCTTTAGAGATAAATTTTTCCTTACGGAAACTCATCATTCCGTTACCGCCCTTACCGGCTTCGACTGATATAGGGGCTTCATCAACAAATTTCACAGCAATCTCCAAGAGGGGAAACGTACAAGCTTGACCCCACCCTAGCCCTCCCCTTGGGAGGGGACAAATATCACTCCGCAAAAGTAGGGAGTAAGTCCCTCCCCCTGCAAGGGGAGGTTAGGAGGGGTCAAGATTTTCAAATCAAATATAAAAAAGCCCTGACGATATCGACAGGGCTTTTTATTGTTCTTGTTGCCAGTCACTTACGCAACCAGCAGATGGTTAACCGTAATTACACAGCTTCTATGCTGATGAAACGACGGCTATGCTCACCTTTAACTTCAAATTTCACTTTGCCATCTACTTTCGCAAAAATAGTATGGTCTTTACCGATTCCGGTATTAGCACCAGGGTGAAATTGGGTACCACGCTGACGAACAATAATGCTGCCTGCAGACACCAATTCGCCACCAAAAGCTTTAACACCAAGACGTTTCGCTTCTGAATCACGACCGTTGCGGGAACTACCTACCCCTTTCTTGTGAGCCATTTCGTTACTCCTCTATTAAGCCTTAATACCAGTGATTTTCACTTCAGTGAACCACTGACGGTGACCTTGACGCTTCATGTGGTGCTTACGACG
This sequence comes from uncultured Cellvibrio sp., assembly GCA_946481095.1. The sequence goes on along the minus strand of CAMLML010000094.1, from coordinate 27 downwards.
ACGGAATTTGATGATCTTCACTTTGTC
>CAMLML010000093.1 GCA_946481095.1 uncultured Cellvibrio sp. | reverse complement strand
TGCTCCGGTAGCTCAGTTGGATAGAGCAGCCGCCTCCTAAGCGGCAGGTCGGACGTTCAAATCGTCTCCGGGGCACCATTTTTAATCTCTCGTGTTTTTAATCTCGCATGAATCTTCTACTACTCGATCAAGATGACCTGGTCAGCTCGTCCCTCGCGATTATTCGCGATGCACGACGCTGTGAGCATATTCATCAGATCCAACAAGCCAAAGTAGGTGACAATTTAAAAACCGGTTTGTTAAATGGATTAATCGGAAACGCAACCATTGTGCAGATGGAAACAGAAAAAAAACATGAAATTCATTTGCAATATGAACTAACAAAATCTCCACCAACGGCCCTGCCACTCACCCTGATAATGGCACTACCTCGTCCGAAAATGTTTCGCCGAATTTTACAAACACTGAGTAGTCTGGGTGTTAAATCGGTTTACTTTATTCATTCTTATCGCGTTGAAAAAAGTTACTGGCAAAGCCCGTTTTTAAACGAAGATGATGTGCACCACCAATTAATTTTAGGTTTGGAACAAAGTGGCGATACTGTTTTACCGCAAGTGCATTTTAAAAATCGATTCAAACCTTTTGTTGAAGATGAATTGCCGGAAATTATTAAAAACAAAACTGCATGGGTTGCACACCCCTACACCGACACCCCCTGCCCGGTTTCGTTTAATCAACCTTTGGTGTTAGCAATTGGCCCCGAAGGTGGATTTATTCCTTACGAAATTGATTTATTAAAACAACAAGGGTTTGATGCAGTGCATTTGGGTGAAAGAATTTTGCGAGTGGAAACGGCGTTGCCGTTTTTGGTGGGGCGGTTGTTTGGGTAGCAGCCCTCACCTGGCCCTCTCCCGGAGGGAGAGGGAATGAACTCCCAAATTAATTCACTACGAAGTAAATTTTGTTCCCTCTCCCTCCGGGAGAGGGTTAGGGTGAGGGCTTCACCGAATATCAAACTCATCCGCATCCATAAACGCCGGGAACTTTTTACGATAATCCAACAGCAAATCCCGTGAAATCACTTGCGTAAAAACCCCTTCAGATTGCGAAATAAAATCACACTCACCATTCGGCGAATAAATAGATGAATCACCGGAATAAATCTGCCCTGCTTCATCAACACCGACACGATTCACACCAATTACATAAGCCAAATTTTCAATCGCACGTGCTTGCAACAAACGATTCCAATGGAGTGCGCGCTGATTTGGCCAATTCGCTAAATAAATCGCCAAATCATAATCCTGGCGATTGCGGCTCCAGACAGGAAAGCGCAAGTCGTAACAAATCAATGGCAAGACTTTCCAACCTTTTAATTCAATGATGATGCGTTTATCACCCGCTTTGTAACGCAAGTGCTCACCGGCCATACGAAACAAATGGCGCTTGTCGTATTCAATTACGTGACCGTCAGGTTGCGCCCACACCAAACGATTAAAAAATTCATCGCCAACTTTTACAACCAAGGTACCGGCAACTACTGCATCGAGTTTTTTGGATTTTTCTTTCATCCAACTGTAAGCAAAACCATTGGGTGTTTCAGCAAAATCGCGAGCGCCGGAACAAAATCCGGTTGTAAAAACTTCTGGCAGCAATACCAAATCCGTTTTTAGATCGTTTGCAATTAATTGATCCAGACGAGCAATATTGTTTTGCGGATCTTTTGGAAGAATAGAAGATTGAACCAAAGTGACTAATAAATGAGATGATTGATCGTCTTGCATAAAAAACCTTTGGCCAAGCCTGATACTGCATCAATGGTTTGAGGATATGATCCTATGAGGATAACGCGCAAAACCATACAAGCCAATAAGCCAGGCCAAAAAGGCGGCTATAGCCGACATCAAAAAAGCAGATTCAGTACTTAAATCCCAGACAAACCCACCCGCCAATGCACCGGTTGCACCACCCGCGCCAAAACTGAGTGAGCTGTACAAAGCTTGCCCCTGCCCCTGATGACCCGCTGCAAAATGTTGTCTGACCCAATCGATTGCTATGGCATGAGCAATACCAAAACTGCAGGCATGAAGTAACTGGGCAATCATTAGCAACACTAAATAATCCGCAAGATAACCAATTAACAACCAGCGTATCGCCGTTAAAAATAAACTCCATAACATGAGTGATGGTAAAGAAAAATGTTTAAACAAAATCGGTGCAATCAAAAACACAATAATTTCAGCCAACACGCCAAGCGACCATAACAATCCCGCAAAACTACTGGAGTACTCAAAGTGATTAACCAGATAAAGCGTGTAAAAAGTGTAGTAAGGTCCATGACTGAATTGCAGCAAAAAACTCACCAGCAAAAAGCAAATCATAAAAGGATGTTTAACCAACGCTAAAAACCCTTCCGTCGATTCATGAGATTTTTTATGCGATTTATCACTTAAACCAAAACTGGATAACCCAATCAACAATAAAAAACTGAGAATTGCCAAAGGCAAATGGCGGATGGAAATAAAATCAAATAACAAACCAAGGCCCATCACAGCCGCAATAAAACCAATCGACCCCCACAAACGGATGCGCCCGTACTGCGCGTATTGTTTATCCAGATAGGCCAAAGTAATCACTTCAAATTGCGGCAAAATTGCGTGCCAAAAAAATGTGTAACAAATAATGCTGAACAACAACCAATAATAATCCTGACGAATTAATACCAGCGAAAAAAATATCACGGCTAACAAACTACCGATTTTAATAATCGATAAACGGGCCTGGGTCTTGTCAGCCAGAAATCCCCAAAAATTCGGTGCAATAATACGAGTGGCGAGAATGATGGACGAAATAATGCCAACTTCAGATGAGGAGTAACCCAGATGATGTAAGTACACCGGCCAGAAAGGAATTAAAGCACCGACTACGCAGAAATAGAAAAAGTAGAAACTGGAGAGGCGCCAATAGGGGTAGGAATTCATGTTGCCCTCACCCTAACCCTCTCCCAGAGGGAGAGGGAACTTTGCCTTGTTCAAAAATTCACTTGAACTCACATTTTTCAAATTTAAATTTCTTTTCTATAGAACCCAAATCTAATCCCCTCTCCCTCTGGGAGAGGGCTAGGGTGAGGGAAAACTATTTAACACTCGCAGGAATCACCGGAACACTATGCGACACCAACGCATTCTGCGCTCTATGACGCAACAAATGATCCATTAATACTAACGCCATCATCGCCTCGGCAATCGGTGTTGCGCGAATACCGACACAAGGATCATGTCTCCCGGTTGTTACCACTTCAACCGGATTACCATGCACATCAACACTGCGGCCGGGTATACGTAAACTGGATGTAGGCTTTAATGCAAGATGCGCAACAATATCTTGCCCTGAAGAAATTCCACCGAGTATTCCACCGGCGTGATTGGATAAAAAACCTTGTGGTGTGATTTCATCGCGATGTTGGGTGCCACGCTGTGCGACCACATCAAAACCATCACCAATTTCAACACCTTTAACTGCATTGATACTCATCAATGCATGCGCTAATTCTGCATCCAAACGATCAAAAATTGGTTCACCTAATCCAGGAGGAACATTTGTCGCGATAACCGTAATTTTTGCACCAACTGAATCGCCATCTTTAATTAACGCTTGCATGTAATTTTCTAATTCAGCGACCTTATTGGCGTCAGGACAGAAGAAGGCGTTTTGTTCAACTTGATTCCAATCAATTAAATCAATTTTGATCGGGCCGAGTTGTGATAAATATCCACGCACTTCAACACCCAAAATTTCTTTTAAATATTTTTTTGCAACTGCACCGGCAGCAACACGCATTGCCGTTTCACGTGCAGACGAACGACCACCACCGCGATAATCGCGCACACCGTATTTTTGCATGTAGGTGTAATCCGCGTGTGCGGGGCGGAAAGTATCTTTGATATCAGAATAATCTTTTGATCGTTGATCGGTATTTTCAATCAAGAGTCCAATCGGAGTGCCAGTGGTTTTACCTTCAAAAACACCGGACAAAATTTTGACCTGATCTTCTTCACGACGTTGCGTGGTGTAACGTGATTGACCGGGTTTGCGGCGATCCAAATCAATTTGTAAATCGGCTTCAGATAATTCCATTCCTGGCGGGCAGCCATCAATAATGCAACCCAGTGCAGGGCCGTGACTTTCACCGAATGTGGTGACGGTGAATAATTTACCGAAACTGTTACCTGACATAACGATCAAAACCTGTTAACGAAAAAGTGTGCGGATTATAGACCACCTCACCCCTTCGGGGGGAGAGGTGGTTATCGATCAAAAAACTTTACGTAATTCTTGAGCAGAAATAACAAATACCCCATCGCCACCGCGTTCAAATTTCACCCACTCCAAACGCAAATCCGGATAAGTTTCAGCCAAAGCCACCCAGGAATTCCCGACTTCGACAACCAATAATCCATCGTTGGTCAAGTAGTTCGCTGCTTCTCGTAATAACCGGCGAGTGAAGTCTAGTCCATCTTTACCTGAAGCCAATCCGATTGGTGGCTCCGCATGATATTCATCCGGCATATCCGCCAAATCTTCTTCATCAACATAAGGAGGATTGGACACAATTAAATCGAATTTTTGTCCTTGCAAATTTTCAAAACAATCCGACTGAATGGGAAATACACGATCAAACAAATTGTGATACTGAATATTTTGATCCGCAACTTCCAGAGCATCGTAAGAAATATCACTCAATTGCACTTCCGCATCCGGAAAAACCATCGCGCAAGCGATGCCAATACAACCACTGCCTGTGCATAAATCCAAAATACGTTGAGGAGATTTTTTTATCCAGGGATTGAATTTTTTTTCAATTAACTCCGCAATTGGCGAACGTGGTACCAGGACACGCTCATCGACATAAAACATCAAGCCTGCAAACCACATACGCCCCGTAATATACGCCGCTGGAATCCGCTCATTAATGCGACGATGCAAATGATTGATAACCCGGTTTTTTTCTTCGTGAGCCAACCGCGCATCCAACCAAACGTTATCCAACGGTGGATCAAGATGTAATGCATCCAATACCAAAAATTCAGCTTCCTCGAACGCATTCGTGGTGCCATGACCAAAAAATAATTCAGCAGCGATAAATTGGCTGGCGCCCCAGCGAATAAAATCACGTATGTTATGTAGATTATCGAGAATATATTGATTTGACATTAAAACAACCGTTTTAAAATTTCTCCGGGATTTAACCCCACCTGATCTACCGTATCTATAGGGTCGTATACCCAAAATAAAGTCACTATATCCTCCTTTGGCAAGGAGAGGATATAAAGCATAAAAACAATCGTTATTCTACCTCAATTATTCAGGTAAACTACGAGGTAAATTTTTTTGAGGAAAACGCCATGCAAGAATATTTCGCTAGCATTATCGATTCCATCGGTGAAGATTTAACCCGTCCGGGATTACTCGATACACCAAAACGTGCAGCAAAAGCCTTTCAATTTCTAACCCGTGGCTATCAGCAAAATATTACTGATGTAGTTAATGGCGCGCTTTTTCCTTCTGATTCCGAAGAAATGATCATGGTAAAAGACATAGAACTCTATTCACTTTGCGAACATCACCTGCTGCCATTTATCGGTAAAGCGCATGTCGCCTATATTCCTACCGGGCAAGTATTGGGATTATCCAAAGTCGCACGCATAGTGGATATGTTCGCCCGCCGCTTGCAAATCCAGGAACAACTCACATTGCAAATTGCAGAATCCATTCAGGAAATTACCGGCGCAAAGGGTGTGGGTGTGATTATCGAAGCCAAACACATGTGCATGATGATGCGCGGTGTAGAAAAACAAAACTCCTCCATGAAAACCTCCGCAATGCTCGGAACCTTTAGAAGCAACCAAGCTACACGTAATGAGTTTTTGTCGTTAGTGAGGTAGGTTGGGGTACAAACCCCAACACGACAATCTTGCAACAATTACCAAAATTTAAAAAATATTAACCTACAAAATCGAAATGGCAATTATAAAAATTATTTTCCATTTCAAAATCCCATGTTGGGGTTTGCACCCCAACCTACAATAAAAATCAACGACGATTAATCCGATTCATGCCATCCAAGGCCGCAATTCGATATGCCTCAGCCATAGTCGGATAATTGAAAATCGTATTCAAAAAATATTGAATAGTATTGCCGCCATTTTTTTGATTCATAATCGCTTGGCCGATGTGAACAATTTCGGCTGCTTCTGCACCAAAACAATGAACACCTAAAATTTCCAAAGTATCTATGTGAAATAGTAATTTCAACATACCCACTTCTTCACCACTGATTTGACCACGCGCGATATATTTAAATAAACCACGGCCTACTTCATAGGGAATTTTTGCCTGGGTTAATTCGCGCTCATTTTTTCCGATAGAACTGATTTCAGGTAAAGTATAAATGCCGGTTGGTACATCGATAACCAGCTTACATTCACCACCAAATATCCCGCCAGTGACCGCCCGCCCCTGGCCATAGGATGCGCTCGCCAAACTGGGCGAACCAATAACATCACCCACAGCATAAATATGATCGATATCAGTTTTGTAACAATTATCCACTTTTAAATTGCCGCGATGATCTGCTTGTAAACCTACTGCAGCCAAATTCAAATTGTCCGTATTACCACTGCGACCGTTACACCAAAGAATTGCATCTGCACGCAGACGTTTACCTGATTTCAAATAAACAGTAACACTGCTGTCACTGGCTTCAATTGATTCATATTCTTCACCGTGACGAACAGTCACACCATTGTCACGCAGGTGATAACTTAAGGCATCGGATATTTCATCATCCAAAAAAGATAACAAACGATCACGGTTATTAATTAAATCAACACGCATTCCCAAACCGGAAAAAATTGATGCATATTCACAACCAATAACACCTGCGCCGTACACAATAATATGACGTGGGTTGTGTTGCATATCCAGAATCGTATCACTGTCGTAAATACGCGGGTGAGTGAAATCAACATCAGTGGGACGATAAGGTCGTGAACCTGTTGCTATCACAATATTTTCAGCATAAATAATTTCTTTGGCACCATCCGGCATAAGCAATTGAACATGATGCTTATCAGTAAAAGAGGCCTGTCCTATGTGCACAGTGACGCGATTACGCGAATAAAAAGCAGTATGCAATTCAACTTGTTTGGGGATTACACGATTGGCTGATTGCAATACTTTGGGGAAAGTTAATCGACGGCTTTCACCAACATCCTGAAATAAACTGTTGGATTTAAATTGAATCACTTGCTTGACGACATGACGCAAGGATTTGGAAGGAATAGTACCTTTGTGTGCGCAACTACCACCAACAAACACACGATTTTCTATCACCGCAACTTTTTTGCCAATTTTTGCTGCCGATATTGCTGCACTTTCACCAGAAGGACCAGACCCTATCACCAACAAATCATAACTATAGTCAGCCAATTGTTTGCTCCCGATAACTGCCGTGGACATTATCCACCAAAATAATTTATGCCTGATTTTTGGTGGGCAACGCCCACCCTACTTTCTTTTTTTATGCAGGTTTTATGCCTGATCTTTTTTACTCGCGTCGTAAGATAAATCGTCTGCATTTTTTTCTACAGATGAGTTTTCTTTTAATTCTGCACATTTCGCTTCATCGCCACCGCACAGCTGACAAACATAATCCGGTTCGCCCAGTGCTTTACCAACACCACCACAAGAACCGGTGATAGGTTTACGGCCTGCGATAACACTGATCGATAGTGCAAAAGCGACGAATAGCATTACGGCTAAAGTGACTAGTAAAGTTGCCATTTTGTTTTTTACCTCTTGAAAAATCCTCCCTCTCCCCTGCCCCTCTCGGCAATTGCTCCATGCTTTGCCCTACCTCCTGCATCCATGCAGTCGTCCCACAAGGGGAGAGGGGATTTAGTTCTGTTCGAAATTTTACTTAAGCTCATTCCTTTCAAACTTATCTTCCATTTCTTTTAAAACTCAAATCTGCTCCCTCTCCCTTGATGGGAGAGGGCTGGGGAGAGGGTGTTTTAATAAACCTCAAAACAAAAACGAGGCGCAAGGCCCCGTTTTTTGATTAACCACCAAAGTCGTCGAGCAAAATGTTGTCGTCTTCAACACCCAGACTTTTCAACATTTTAATTACGGCGGCGTTCATCATTGGTGGGCCGCACATGTAAAACTCACAATCTTCCGGAGCCGGATGATCTTTCAGGTAATTTTCATAGAGTACGTTATGAATAAAACCTGTCAGACCATTCCAATTATCTTCAGGCTGTGGATCGGATAAAGCCACATGCCATTTGAAGTTTGGATTTTCAGCTTGCAACATGTCGTAATCTTCTTTGTAGAACAATTCGCGCAACGAACGCGCACCGTACCAGAAAGTAATTTTACGATCCGTTTTCAAGCGGCGTAATTGATCGAATATGTGCGAACGCATAGGCGCCATACCCGCACCGCCACCAACAAATACCATTTCTGCATTGGTTTTCTTGGCAAAGAACTCACCGAATGGACCGTACACAGTAATCTTATCGCCCGGTTTCAAACTGAATACGTAAGACGACATTTTTCCTGGTGGGATACCTTGTGATTTGGGCGGTGGAGTTGCAATACGAATATTGAATTTCACTACGCCTTTTTCATCAGGATAATTCGCCATTGAATAAGCGCGAATCACAGTTTCATCGACTTTGGATTCCAAATTAAAGAAACCAAAACGTTCCCAGTCACCGCGATATTCTTCACCAATATCAAAATCTTTGAATTTGACATGGTAAGGTGGTGATTCCAATTGCACATAACCACCTGCACGGAAATCCACGCTCTCGCCTTCAGGCAAACGCAAAGTCAACTCTTTGATAAAAGTGGCTACGTTTGGATTGGATTCAACTGTGGTTACCCATTGCTTCACACCAAAAACTTCTTCCGGTACATGAATCTTCATGTTTTGTTTTACCGGAACCTGGCAGCTCAAACGCCAGCCTTCATTCGCTTCGCGACGATTAAAGTGTGCCTCTTCTGTTGGCAAAATTGATCCACCACCATCATTCACCACACATTTACATTGCGCACAACTACCACCGCCACCACAAGCCGATGCCAAAAACACATTATTGGCTGCCAATGTTTGCAATAACTTCCCACCAGCAGGAACAGTAATGGTTTTTTCGTCGTTAATTAATATTTGCACATCACCACTACTAACCAGCTTGGCTTGTGCCATCAGAATAATCACCACCAAAGCTAACACGATGAAGGTGAACATGCCGACGCCTAATAAAATTTCGGTATTCATTCGCTTTTATTCCTCGTCTCGCTTAGAGGGAAATACCGCCAAAGGACATGAAGCCCAATGACATCAATCCCACGGTGATAAAGGTAATACCCAAGCCACGAAGACCTTCAGGTACGTCAGAGTATTTCAATTTTTCTTTCACTGCCGCCAATACAACAATTGCCAGCGCCCAACCAGCACCGGAGCCAACACCATAGACAACACTTTCAGAAAAATTGTAATCACGTTCTTGCATAAACAAAGAACCACCCATGATCACACAGTTCACAGTAATCAATGGCAGGAATACACCCAAGGCGTTGTACAACGCAGGCATGTATTTATCCATTACCATTTCCATGATTTGTACGATTGCAGCAATTACACCGATAAATGAAATAAAACTTAAAAAGCTTAAATCAACACCGGTGATACCTGCCCAGGCAAGTGCATCTTCTTTCAATAAATAAGTCAGGATCAAATTGTTAGCTGGCACTGTCACCGCTTGTACAACGATTACTGCGATACCCAAGCCAATTGCAGCTTTGATTTTTTTGGACATTGCCAAAAATGAACACATACCCAAAAAGAACGCCAGAGCCATGTTTTCAATGAAGACCGCTTTAACAAATAAACTTAATAGATGTTCCATTATGCGATCTCCTGCGTCTTGATTGAGTTAGGTGCAATTTTGAAATCTGCTTTCTCGACCTGATTCTTTTTCCAGCTGCGCAAAGCCCAGATAATCATACCGATGATGAAAAATGCACTGGGTGGTAACAACAGAAGCCCATTAGGAATATACCAACCACCATCAGTGGCCACTGGCAATACCTGAATACCAAACCATTTGCCTGCCCCAAAAATTTCACGGAAAGTTGCAATCACAATCAGCAACGCCGAGTAACCCAAACCATGACCAAAACCATCAAGGAAACTGGGAACCGGTGGATTTTTCAATGCGAAGGCTTCGGTTCGACCCATTACGATACAGTTGGTAATAATCAAACCGACAAACACTGAAAGTTGTTTACTCACATCGTAAGCAACCGCTTTCAATATTTGATCAACCACAATTACCAATGCAGAAATGATAATCATCTGCGCAATAATGCGCACACTGCTGGGCAAAAAATTACGAACCAACGAAACAAAAAAGTTTGAAAATGCAGAAACCAGTGTTAAACCAATTGCCATAACCAAACTGACTTTTACACTTGAGGTTACTGCAAGCGCGGAACAGATTCCCAAAATTTGTAAAATAACCGGGTTATTTTCAAATATGGGTTTCGTCAGGAGATCTCTAGTTTTAGCGCTCATAATTACGCTTCTCCATTTTTCAAGTTAGTGAGGAAAGGTTTAAAACCTGTATCACCCATCCAGTATTTAACGAGATTGCTCACGCCATTACTGGTCAGGGTCGCACCGGACAAACCATCAACCTTGTATTCTTTTTCGGGCGTTGCATCATCAACATGACCTTTGATCACACCGACTTTTACATCACCTGATGCAGAATAAATTTTCTTGCCAATCCAAACTGTTTTCCATTTTGGATTATCCACTTCACCACCCAGGCCCGGCGTTTCACCATGTGCATAAAAACCAAAACCCAATACGGTGTTCAAGTCTTTATCCAGTGAAATAAATCCTGACATGGTTGACCATAAACCTTTTCCGCGAACAGGCAGAATCACTTTGCTCAAATTACCTGCGTCATCATTCACCAAAAATACTTTTGCGTATTTTTCGCGAGTAATTAACTTGGCAATGTCTTCTTCAGGATTCAGCTTTATAGACAATTCCGGTTTTTTGGAAGATGCGGTTTGATCGAAACGCTCAATATCTGCGATAGCATCGGAAAATTTTCCGGTTTGTAAATCAACTATTTTCACCTGGATTTTTTCAAACTGTGCATCGACAGATTGGCTTTCGTCATAAATACCAGCCACTTTCAATACGTTCTTTTTGAAATCCAGTGCTTTGTTAGCGATTTGATGTGGTTTCAACATTACTGCAGAACCAGCCACCAAAATCGACGCCACCAAACACATAATCAATGTGACGGTGATGGTGTATTTTGCTGTTTGATTAGCCACGAGCCAGTCTCCGTTTAATGTTGGATTGAACGACGAAGTAGTCGATGGTGGGGGCAAACATATTGGCAAACAAAATGGCCAACATCATGCCCTCCGGATATGCAGGGTTCACTACCCGAATGGTAATCACCATGAATCCGATCAACGCACCAAAAACCCATTTACCGGTATTGGTCATAGAAGCTGATACCGGATCGGTCGCCATAAAGAACAAACCAAAAGCATATCCACCCAACACAAAATGCCACCAGAAAGGCATTTGGAACATAGGATTCTTACTGTCTTCACCGGCCCAGTTGTAAATCAACACCGTCACAACCGTGCCCAATAAAGTACCCAATACGATTCGGGTTGAGGCTATGCCCATCGCTAACAATACAAGCCCACCAGCCATAATCGCGAGTGTTGACGTTTCACCTATTGAACCTTGCTCAAAACCATAGAAGGCATCCCACCAGGTTAATTGATTGACTACATCTTGCATCCCGCTTTGTGCTGCAATCGAAAGCGCCGTTGCACCTGAGTAACCGTCTACTGCCGTCCAGACTGCATCACCTGACATTTCGGCAGGGTAAGCAAAGAACAAAAATGCGCGGCCAACCAATGCCGGGTTGAGGAAGTTTTTGCCAGTACCACCAAAAACTTCTTTGCCGACAACCACACCAAAACTGATACCCAATGCAGCTTGCCACAAAGGAATATCGGGTGGACAAGTTAACGCGAAGAGAATAGACGTTACAAAGAAACCTTCGTTAACCTCATGGCCGCGTTTCATGGCAAACAAGACTTCCCAAAATCCGCCCACAATAAAGACTGTGGCATAAATTGGCAGGAAGTAAGCTGCACCCAACACCAGGTTATCCCAGATACTTTGGGGGTTATGGCCAGCAAACCAGCTGGTCAACACACCGTGCCAGTTATCAATGCCGGTTGCACCGGTATCTGCCAATATAGTGTTGGCTTGAAAACCTACGTTGTACATACCAAAGAACATCGCCGGGAATGCACACAACCACACAGTGATCATGATGCGCTTGAGGTCTACACCATCACGCACATGGGCTGTTGATTTGGTGACATCAGCCGGTTTGTAGAAAACGGTATCGATTGCTTCGTAAAGCGCATACCAATTTTCATATTTGCCGCCTTTATGGAAATGCGGCTCCATCTTGTCGAGTAAATTTCTCAGCATGATTAGCCCTCATTCTCAATGCGCGACAGGTTATTACGCAGAATTGGGCCGTATTCGTATTTGCCAGGGCATACAAAAGTACACAATGCCAAATCCTCTTCATCCAATTCCAGACACCCCAATTGTTGTGCCGTTTCGGTATCGCCCACAATCAATGAACGCAGTAATTGCGTTGGCAAAATATCCAAAGGCATGACTTTTTCGTAAGAACCGACAGGCACCATTGCACGCTCACTACCATTGGTTGAAGTAGTGAATGCAAATTTTTTGCCGCCGAATAATTTCGAAATATAAAGCCCGAGCACCGAAAATTTATTGGTACCCACGCGTAGGTAATGCAGCATTTCACGCTCGCGACCTTCAAGCAATAAGCTAACTTGCGTATGGAAACGACCGAGGAAAGTCAAATTGCCATGTGAACGACGACCGCCAAAGACTGAACCGGAAATTACACGGTTTTCACCTGCTTTGCCCTGGCCTTGAGTCAGTTGATCCAGATTTGCACCCAGACGGGTTTTGATCAAACGTGGACGATCAACTTGTGGGCCTGCCAATGCAACCACACGATTCACATTCAAACGCCCGGTGGTAAACAACTCACCGATTGCCATCACATCCTGATAACCCACAGTCCACACCGTTTTTCTGGCAGACACTGGATCGAGGAAATGGATGTGCGTACCCGGGTTACCCGCTGGATGCACACCACCAAAAGCCTGATGCGTTTGATTGCCCTGACCTTTTGGTAAATCAACACCTTGCGCATGACAAACAAACACTTTGTCAGCCAGACGAGACAATAAAGTCAAACCGTTGGCAAAGGCTTCTTTGTTAGTGTCGATAATCACTTTTGGATCAGCGGCCAATGGATTGGTATCCATAGCCTGGACAAAAATAGAACTGGGTTTTGAACCTGGAACCGGTGCTTTACTGAAAGGACGCGTGCGAAACGCAGTCCACAAACCGGATTGAAGCAATTGTTGTTGAACCACTTCTGCTGACAAACCGACTAAATCGCTCGGGTTGTAACGGGTAAATTCAACAGCATCATCACCTTCAACATCAATCACCAACGAATGAAACACACGTTGATCACCACGGTTGATAGCACTCACTGTGCCGGATGCGGGAGCGGTGTAAATGACACCGGGGATTTTTTTATCGGAGAAAACTTCCTGTCCAACTTTTACTTTGTCGCCAACTTTGACGGCCATAGTTGGCTTCATGCCATGGTAATCAAACCCTATCAGTGCAACCTGACGAATTTGAGGCCCCTCCTCTATGGACTGAACGGGACTACCGGTAATAGGTAGATCCAATCCTCGACGAATCTTAATCATACGTCTCTGCCTGGTCATTCGAGTGGATATTAATCTGGATAATCCAGATCGCGAAAACACCTCGTCAACATGGCATCGACTGTTTATTACATCCTGGCGGGAATAAACAGCGTTCACAACATTGATCCGGTGGTCGGACTGTGAGTTATCACTGGCGTGCTAACTCACCGCCCTAAATCTGAGCCCAAAAAACACCCTCTTGAGCATTTAATACTCAAGCATTTGATTTAACGGGATTTTTTGCATAGCCCCTACAAAACGGCGGGATTATAAAGGGCGACTATCGCAATAACCATAGCAAACTTCAGGATTTCTTCTGTTTTGCATCAGATTGATGCATTTTTTGCGGAAAAATGACGATATTCCAACCCAAGTATTCAGGTGTTTCCATAAAATAAAAAACCGCGAATAAATCGCGGTTTTTTATTGGTACAGGAATTAACGATGCGGTCTTCTTCTTTTTGAAGAACTTGAACTGGAACTGGAACTGGAACTGGAACGCATTTTTTTCGAAGAGCTGGAGCTTGAACTGGAGCGCATTTTTTTCGAAGAGCTGGAGCTTGAACTGGAGCTACTTGAACTCGAAGGCCAGGATGTCATACATGAGCTACTTCTTGAGCTTGAGCTCCTGCTGGAACTGGACATTGAAGTTATCATCGAGCCATTGGTATGTGATCTCGAACTCCCGGCAAAACTGGAACTGACAGAGGTACTTGAACTTAAGCTGGAGGTTGCAGTGTCGTTCAAGCAGGTCAGACTGGAAGATGATGATGAACTGGAAGAGGACGACGCAGCTTGATGAATCTCCACATCAAAACGATGCAGCTTACCTTTCAAAACCAAACCGGGCAATTCATCTGCCGTACCAAAATCCCAATAAGGCACACCTTCAGCATCTTTTTCCTCAGCCCAGCCCTTGTAGATGGTCATGCCTGGGACGCAGTAAGTATCATCTGCTGCTGTCGGGCACTCCAATTGATCCAGCTTTAAAGATGCACTATCAACCAAAGTCGCACCGCGCGAACCCGGGAAAGAAAACCAATAACTATTGGTTACCACGGAGCTGGAAAATGCTGTACCAATAATTGGGTAAGTCATATCTATTGCTGCAACGTACTGATTAATAGCAAAAGATGAGCGAATCGTCACAGGATCAAATACTTGCCCTACCAGGCCACCAACGTAATAACCGCCGCTAAAATCGACTAAAGAAAAAGAATTACTTATTTCAAGCGGGTAACCCACTTCAGAAAGACCAGACACAGCTACCAAACCGCCCAATGTTGGCAAACCACGTGAGGCAACTACTTTTCCCGTCGCAAATACAGCGTTTATTTTGGTGTTGCTCGTCCTTCCGACCAATGTAGCCAAGTTGAATCCAGCCAGGATAGAGGCATTTTGAATACCGAGCTGTCGAATCTGTGCATTACGCGTAATACCGAACAATGCTTGCTCGTTGAGGGACGGACGATTGATTGTCAGATTCGTTATGACATACCCATTACCCTCAAACACCGCATTAAATTCCGGAATCGATAACCAACCAGCGCCACCATCCCAAAAACTATCCGCTTCATTAAATACGCCATCACCACTGGTATCAAAATCCAGATCTTTTGTTAGCTCAAAACCAAAACATCCGGTAGCAGGGCAACCATAATTACTGCCATACAAAGTTAAGCCCTGCGGATTATTACGAATTTCATTCAAGTCATTTAAATCATTTATTTCAATTAAACCATCGTCATCTACATCATAATCTGCGCGATTATTTTCTGCAGAAGCAGAAAAAGACATTAACCCCATAAGGGTCATTGCTAATAAACGGTATTTCATAAGCACCTTCCTTTAGACTGTTAGAAAAAATTTTATAAAAAGCCCGGTAACTTCAAAATACCGAATGTATCTCACCAACAACACTGAAAGTTTTTAATCATTTTGCAACAAAAAAACCGCAATTGAATCGCGGTTTTTTTATCAGCGTAGATATCATCCTCAAGGGAGCGGATGGGTTTCTTGATTAATTACAAATTGCTCCCGTGACTTTAGGTACTTGAGCAGCAACGCCTCTGGTTTTAGTACCAAGGAAACCAAACTGCACTGTTTGTCCTGGCGCGATATTGCCGTTGTATGTTTCGTTAATTGCGTTGTAAGGATTACTTCCGGTTATTTTTGCACTCCAGAATGATGTCATCCTGTCTGAACCTGTATAAGTCCAATTGACAGACCATCCATTCACCGCAGTTGTGCGATTATTTTTAATATAAATCGCCGCATTGAATCCGGTTGCCCATTCATTCAGTACAACATAAGTACATGAATTTGCCGTACCACTTGCACTTGAGCTGGATGCACTCGAAGGCGAAGATGAACTGATTGAACTTGAACGCAAAGAACTGGAGCTGGAACTTATACGAGTTCTTGAAGAACTGGAACTCGATTTTGAACTTGAACTGCTTGAACTGCTTGAACTGCTTGACCTTGAAGAACTTGAAGAACTTGAAGAACTTGAAGAACTTGAAGAACTTGAAGAAC
>CAMLML010000092.1 GCA_946481095.1 uncultured Cellvibrio sp. | reverse complement strand
ATGCTGTACCGGTTACCTTCGGTGTGTTGACTGTCGATTCAATCGAACAAGCCATTGAACGTTCTGGAACCAAAGCAGGCAACAAGGGTGTTGAAGCGGCATCGACGGCATTGGAAATGGTTTCCTTGTTAGGAAAAATATAGTTAGGCAAGATTTAATTTTTTGTTTTCAATTGTTTGTAAAGCATGACCCCCTCCTAACCTCCCCCTTGCCAGGGGGAGGGACTGGCTCCTCCCCCTGGCAAGGGGGAGGCTGGGAGGGGGTCTTTTTTCGAGTATTTCCCATGAATAATTCTTCATCCGCTTCATCTACCACCAGCGCATTGGCGGCCACTCGTCGTATGGCACGCCACTACGCCATGCAAGCGCTTTATCAATGGCAAATGGCCGGCGCCAGTTTGAATGTGATTGAAGCGGAATTTCGTGTCGATAACGACATGACCAATGTTGATCTGGAATATTTTCACGATCTTTTGCATGGTGTGCCTGCACATCTGAGCGATATCGAAAATGCATTTGAAACTTTTTTGGTTGATCGCAGTTTGAAGGAACTCGACCCGGTTACGCGTGCATTGTTGCGTTTGGCTACCTATGAATTTTTGCATCGTTTGGATGTTCCTTATAAAGTGGTAATTAACGAAGCCGTGTCATTGGCTAAAAAATTTGGTGCTGAAGATAGTCACAAATTTATCAACGGTGTGTTGGATAAAACTGCAGCAGTCACACGTGCGGTTGAAGTCAAAGCGAATAAAAAATAAAAACTGTTGCATAAAAAATTATTTTTTGAATTTATATAAATGAATGAATTCCAACTGATCAAGCAATTTTTCGAAAGTGAGCAAGAATCGTCGCTGTCGGAATCGGTTGTGTTGGGCATTGGTGATGATTGCGCACTGCTGCAAACGCCTGTTGGAAAACACCTGGCGGTATCGGTTGATACCCTCGTTGCCGATGTTCATTTCCCGCAAGATGCGCCCGCCAATTTAATTGCCGAGCGTGCATTGCGTACCAATTTAAGTGATTTGGCTGCTATGGGGGCGGAACCTTTATGGTTTACCCTGGCCTTAACCTTGCCTCAGGCAGATGAAATCTGGTTGCGTGAATTCAGTCGCGGATTATTTGCGTGTGCGTGTGAATTCAATATTCAATTGGTTGGCGGTGATACCACGTCGGGGCCTTTGAGCATCACTATCCAAGTGATGGGTTCTGTCGAAAATAAATTTGCCATGCGTCGAGATGCGGCCAATGTCGATGATTTTATTTTAGTGACCAACACTTTGGGTGATGGGGCAGCGGCTTTGGAGGCGTTGCAAAAAAAGATATGGGTCTCTGAATCTGATCAGCAATATTTACAGGAACGTTTTTATCGGCCAAAACCGCGTTTGATAGAAGCAAAATTAATTTGTGAATTCGCTAACGCAGCTCTGGATGTTTCAGATGGATTGGTTGCTGATTTGCAACATATCTGTGAACGTAGCGATTTGGGTGCAACTATTTTTGTTGAAGATATTCCTTTATCACCTGCACTAAAACATTTGCAGGATCAACAACAAGCTTATCGTTATGCTTTAACCGGTGGCGACGATTACGAATTATGTTTCACTGTGTCACCTGACAACATGCCGCAAATTGCGATGCTGATTGCCGAAAAAAAAATATCAGCAACTGTGATAGGCAAAATGCATTCGGGTTCCGGTGTGCAATGTGAATGGCATGGCGAAGAATTTCCGCTGATGCAAACCGGATATCAACATTTTTCATGAAGATCATTTTATGACACCGGGTTTCAAACAATTACTATCCAACCCTGATCATCTATTTGCATTTGGTTTTGGCAGTGGTCTGGCACCCAGGGCGCCAGGTACTTTTGGTACGCTTGCGGCGATTCCAATTTTTTGGTTGATCCAGGATTTGCACTGGAGCGTTTACTTAAGTTGGTTAATTGTGACTTTTGCATTGGGTGTTTATTGGTGTGATCGATCATCAAAAGCACTCGGTGTGCATGATCACGGTGGCATTGTTTGGGATGAATTTGTTGGCTATTGGGTCACCATGTTTCTAGCACCCAAAGGTTGGATTTGGATGCTAATTGGTTTCGTCGCCTTTCGTTTTTTTGATATCGTAAAACCTTGGCCGATTAATTGGCTGGATAAAAAAGTGAAAGGTGGATTCGGCATAATGGTTGATGATTTGCTCGCAGGGATTTATGCGTTTTTGGTTTTGCAGTTGATTGTTTATTTTGGCTCCTCCCTTTGAAAAAGGGAGGCAGGGGAGGGATTTGGAATTTCGGATTTTTAGTAGATTTTAAATCCCCCCTAACCCCCCTTTTTTCAAAGTGGGGAATTTATTTGATGAGGCAAGTGTGACAATTACCTATATTGAATCCTGCAAATTACCCACACCATTCGGCATGTTCGTCATGCATGGTTTTGCAGATGAACAAACCGAAAAAGAGCACGTGGTATTGACGCTGGGGGACATCACAGGTGACGAACCTTTGCTTGCGCGCATCCATTCGGAATGCTTAACGGGCGATGCACTTTTTAGCATGCGCTGTGATTGTGGGCCGCAGTTGCAAGCAGCTATGCACAAGATTGGTGTAGTGGGTCGCGGGGTGATTTTTTATTTGCGTCAGGAAGGGCGTGGCATTGGTTTATTAAATAAAATTCGTGCATATTCTTTACAGGATTGTGGTGCTGATACAGTCGAGGCAAATGAACAATTGGGCTTCGGGGCCGACATGCGTGACTATTCAATACTGAAACCTATGTTGCAGCATTTGCATATCAAATCGTTAAAATTACTGACCAATAATCCGCGTAAAGTAAAAGCATTGCAGGATATGGGCATTCAAATTACCGAACGCATTCCACACCAAACCGGACGCAATCCACACAATGCAAAATATTTGGAAACCAAAAAAGGAAAATTGGGGCATTTGTTTTTGGATGAGGATTTTTAGTGTTTCAAGTTTAAAGGAGAAAAGCTATGCCGACGATATCAATGTTTTACGGATTAATTATCAGGATGTATTATTTTGATAATGATCAACATAATATGCCTCATATACATGTTGAATATAAGGAGTTTGCTGCTGTGATAGAAATTCCAACGGGAAGAGTGATAGTGGGAGAGTTGCCTACCAAGCAGCTTAGATTGGTGAGTGCATGGATTGAGATTCATGCCGATGAGCTGATGGCGGATTGGCAGTTGGCAATTAATGGTGAACCTGTATTCAAAATTGATCCTTTGCGCTAGAGGTGATTATGAACCCTAAAGTGATGAATGTTGAACCCCTTAATGATTTTAA
This sequence comes from uncultured Cellvibrio sp., assembly GCA_946481095.1. Next base: position 13,133 of record CAMLML010000092.1, on the reverse strand, counting down.
ATTAAGAGTTGTTTTTGTTAATGGTGATGCAAAAATATTTGATGTTAATCCTTATTTGGAAAAAGGTATTTTCACAGAGTTAAAAGACAAAAACTATTTTAAACAAGTAAAGGTGGTTGCTGGCGCCATTCAATGGCCAAATGAGCAAGACTTCAGTAACGATACTTTATACATTCGCGGGCAATCGCTCTAAATTAAAAGATTTTATTATGACAACAAAAATCGCAATCGCCGGCGCCGCCGGTCGCATGGGTAAAGCATTAATCACCGCGACTCATGCCAATTCCGAATCAATATTATCAGCTGCAACTGTTCGTCCTGGTAGCAGTTTAGTAGGGGTCGATATTGGTGAGTTTGGTGGCATCGGAAAAAATCAAATTGCTATGGCTGATGATTTGGCAAAAGTGATTTCACAATTGGATGTGTTGATTGATTTTAGTTCTCCCGCAGCCACTTTGCAACATGTAAAAATTTGTGCGGCACACAAAAAGCCCATAGTCGTCGGTACTACCGGTTTTAGTGATACCGAGAAAAAAGAATTACTTTCATATCAATCGCAAATTCCATTATTGCTGTCCGCCAATTTTTCTACCGGTGTGAATTTGTGTTTTAAATTATTGGATATTGCCGCGCGTGTGCTGGGTGATGAATACGATGTAGAGGTTTATGAAGCGCATCATCGTCACAAAGTAGATTCACCTTCAGGCACCGCTGTGCGAATGGGTGAAGTATTGGCGAATGCATTGGATCGTGATCTAAAACAGGTTGCAGTTTATGGTCGAGAAGGTCAAATTGGTGCACGTCCACGCGACACTATTGGCTTTGCGACAGTGCGTGGTGGCGATGTGGTTGGTGATCATACGGTGATGTTCATGGCGGATGGTGAGCGTGTTGAAATTACACACAAGGCATCCAGTCGATTGGCTTTTGCCAATGGCGCGGTACGGGCAGCCATTTGGTTGCAGCAACAACCGCCGGGGTTATTTGATATGCAGGATGTGCTGGGTTTGAGATAGGAATTTTTTGTTTCTACCCTTCATATCGTATACTGCGCGCACTGATTAACTGATAGATAAGAAATTTCCATGGATACTGAATCTTTATTGCGTGAAATTAAAAAAGGCGCCAAGTCATGGAACAGCTTTCGAAAGTTATTTCCTGCGGGTCAATTAACCCTTGACGGGATAGAACTGAGAAATATGCAATTGGATGATTATGATTTTTCAAAAATGTCCTTTCGCAATTCAAAAATCAGTGGGTGTAGTTTTAAAGGCACTGATTTTATTTCGTCAAATTTTGAACACTCCTGTTTGGTCAATAACGATTTCACCAATGCAAAACTGATTGCAACCCAGCTCAGTGATTCGGATTTAAGTGGATCAATTCTCTGTAATGCCAATCTTCTTACCGCTGTTACCCGCGGAGCCAAACTGGAAAATATCGATTTTCGCGGTCGTGATATCAGCGGTTTGATTTTGCGTGGGGTATCGCTTGCTGGCAGTAATCTTGAAGGTCAACAATTGGCAAGGGTTGATTTCAGTGGTTCAAATTTGCAAGGCGTAAATTTCAACAAGGCAGATCTATCCTATGCCTTATTTTCCGGTGCCAATCTGGTTGGTGTGACTTTTGATGGCGCTCAATTAGTGGGTGCTATTTTCAAAAATGCCAATTTAACGGGTTGTAATCTGGCGGGACAAAATTTAGCTCACGCGGATTTTTCGGAAGCCAATTTACTTGATGTTGATTTACGCGAAGCCAATCTCAATAAAACCAAGTTGATAGGTGCCGATCTAACGGGCAGTAAATTATGGAAAATATCGACTCAAGGTTGGGTATTGACCAGTGTGATGTGTAAATATGCTTACTGGGACAAATCGGGGAAAGAAAAAACCCATTACAGATCCCATGAGTTCGAACGCATTTTTGCAGAACTGATTACCATTGAATTACGTTATCCCTATCGTTTGGTTGATCATGAATTAGCGACTCTTCCTATCTTTATTGAGCATTTAACAGCAGTGCATTGGGGAATTATTTTACGCTTGCGTTCAATTGTGGATGTGGCTGGTGGTGCGTTGGTTCAATTTGTTGTGGAAGAAGTGGGGACACATAACCCGACTGAGCTAAAAGAACAATTACAAATGGAAGCCGAGCGTATTCAGTTGGCGCAGCTGGTGTTGCGTTCCAATACTGAATTGCATTTACAATTAAAAGAAAAAATTGCGGCAATACGTGAAGAATTTTGGCCGCGTTTGTTGGAGTTGGCTGCGGATCATGAAACTGGCCATGTTAGAAATCTGACAATTCTGTTTATGGATTTGAAAGGTTTTTCAAAATGGAAGCACGACGAGCTTTCAGAAAAATTATCCTTGTTTCGAGGTTTGCTCAAACCTATTTTGAAAAAATGGAATGCGGGCCATCCTAATATGGAAGGCGATTCATTGCGGGTTACCTTTAAAAATGCGACAGCGGGATTATCCTGTGCTTGCATGTTACGTAATGTATTAATGGCGGCAGGTTTTGAATTGCGAATTGGTGTTGATCTGGGAGAAGTGAATCTGGTTTATAACGAGGTAACGGACAGTCCCGACCTTGAGGGTGTAGCAGTGAATATGGCTGCAAGGCTTGAAGCCGCAGCAGATTCAGGTGATGTACTGGTCAGCCACAAAGTGCACCATTATGCGGAACGAAGTGGCCTTTTCAAATTTACTGCAAAACAAGTTTCGTTGAAAAAAGATATTGGTAACATGAATCAGGGCGCGGCTATTGATTGTTTTGCCGTGGAAATGCTTTAACAGAATCAATAGGAATTTGTACCTGATACGAATGTTTTTATTTGTAATCCCGATCGAAAATATTATTTGTTTGTGAATAATAGCTTGTCAATTTCCAACAATTCGAATAATCCACAGAGGAATAGAAATGATCAAGCGAAGTTTTATCTCACTGTTTTTGTTATTGGGTGCTGCAGGTGTAAACGCCGAGGTTTTCCAAATCAAGTCACCTGATCAACGTGTGCAAATGTCAATTACCAGTGACGCATCGGGTTTGCGTTATCAGGTATCACTTGATGATCAAACCATTATTACTGATTCTCCCTTGGGGTTAATTATCGATAACAAACAACTGGGTAATGCAGAGTTGCAACTGTTATCGAAAAAACAAAAAGCGGTTAAAGATAAATTTGACTTGATTGCAGGTCGAAGTAAAAAAATTGATGACCATTACCAATCTTTGGTTTTGCAATTTAGTAATAAAAATCAACCGAATCTGAATTTCAATTTATTGGTTCGTGTTTATGATCAAGGCGTGGCTTTTCGCTATCAATTACCTGTACAGGAAAATTTTTCAGCTTTCACTATTCAAAATGAATTGACGCGTTTTGATTTCGCAAAAGATTATCAATGTTTTGGATTGAATCTGGGTAAATTTGCCAACAGTCATGAAGGTGAATTTGATCCGATCAAGGCGTCTTCTATCAGGGAGCATCATCTTTACGATAATCCGCTGGTCTGTAAAACAGGGGTAGGGAAAACGACTTTTGCACTGGCAGAATCAGATGTAAAAAATTATCCCGGCAGTTGGTTTACCGGCAGGGGCGATGGCGGTTTGGGTGTGAGTATTTTGTTAACGCCGCGTTTTGATAATCGTGCCGATGGTTTGGAAAAAGCGGCTGTAAAAGCCAATCTCTCAACCGATTTTAATACACCCTGGCGTGTCATTATGTTAGGTGAGAATCCCGGTGATTTAACGGAGTCTTCGTTAATCGCTGTTTTGGGTGAACCAACAAAAATAAAAAATACCGATTGGATTAAACCTGGAAAAGTGGCATGGGACTGGTGGAATGACAATCAGGTTGTGTTGGATGATTCCAATCAAAAACCGGGGATGAATACTGCAACCTACAAAGCTTATATTGATTTTGCTTCAACACTTGGCCTTGAATATATTTTGATTGATGCTGGTTGGCACGAAGGTGCTGCCTGGACAAATTCACCCGGCTCCAATGTGATTAAACCTATTCCAGAAATGAACATGCCGGAAATTTTACATTACGCCAAACAAAAAAATGTGGGGGTATGGATTTGGTTGCAATGGCAACAATTGGATTGGCAAATGGAAGAAGCACTGAAAACTTATGAGCAGTGGGGCATTAAAGGAATTAAAGTGGATTTTATGGATAGATCGGATCAACAAATGGTGGATTATTATCACAAGCTGCTCAGTATGACCGCGAAATATCACATCATGGTGGATTTACATGGTGCTTATCCACCGAATGGATTAGTCAGAACTTATCCGCATTATTTAACGCAAGAAGGTGTGCTGGGCGCTGAATATAATAAATGGAGTTCGCGTATTACCGCGACGCACAATGTGACTTTGCCTTTTACACGCATGATTCTTGGGCCGATTGATTACACACCCGGTGGTTTCCGTCACACAACACCGGAAGAGTTTCCTCAATTGCGTCGCAACACTTTACCTTATGTCAAAACAACACGAGGACAAGCATTGGCGATGTATGTGGTTTACGACAGCCCATTACAAATGCTGGCGGATTCGCCTATCACCTATAGCAAAACCAATGGCAAGTGGCCACAACCGCAAAGCGAATGGCAAGATGGATTGGAATTTATTAAAGATGTTCCCGTCACCTGGGATGAAACCCAAATTGTACAAGGTGATATCGGCGAATTTATTGTCTCTGCACGTCGTTCAGGAAAAGATTGGTATTTGGGCGCTATGACCAATGAATCTGCACGTGAATTAACAATTCCATTAAGTTTTTTGAGCAAAGGAAAATACAAGGCTGAAATCTGGCAGGATGGAAAAACTATTTCATCGGTGGAAAAAACAATAGGCCATTATACTGTTGTGGATAACCTGACATTAAGATTGGCTGCGTCGGGTGGAGCAGTGGTGGTGTTAAAAAAAGATTAATCCTGTGATAATAAAAAAGGCAGTCCTGTTCACACCGGGCTGCCTTTTTTATTGAATTTTTTCCGGATATTGGTAAGAAATAATTTTGGGTAAAACCTGTATGAATATTTTATTGTCACCAAACAACATGTTGTTTGGGATCTGCATGGCAATCATGTTATCGATGATGCTGTTGGCGATTCGCTTTGCACCCTGGAGATTGTTGTTAGCTGAACAAAAGCGACAACACTTTTTTTTCGCCACTACGATTGTGTTGGCGGTCATCTGGATGTTACAAATCAGAATAATGGGTGTATTGGCTTTTCATCCTTTATTGGTAACTGTGGTGACCATGATATTTGGCTGGTCTCTGGCATTGGTGATAGGGTTACTGGCTTTGCTTATTCTGAAAGTTATTCAGTTTAGTTATGGTGCAGCATCACAGACTTTTGACTTTGCATTTTTACAACTTAACTTTGCAAGTTTACCGGTAGATTTTTGTTTGTCTGTCTTGGTGCCTGTATCCTGGGCATTATTGGTAATTGGTTTGGTTAATCGCTGGAAATTCAAAAATCCGTTTACCTACATTTGGGGAGTCGGTTTTTTTGGTGCAATGCTCAGTTGCCTGCTAACGGGGCTTGCCGCGATACTGCTATTTTCGGTGTCAGAAAGTGACATTGAATTAAACTCGGTGATGGACAATTTCATTATTTTTTTTGTAATGACTTTTCCGGAAGGTTTTATCAATGGCTCGATTGCCACCATGTTTACTGTCTTTTATCCTGAATTGATGAAAACCTATCGTGATGATTGGTTTTTGAAAGATTAACCTAAAAGTCCAATCATAAAAATCCCGCGATCAAAATCTCAAAAGGTGAACTAATTACGGTGATTTTTCCCTTTCGCGAATATGATGATAGTTGGTTTCAGTGGCAGATGTCTCAACAGAAGAGCGTAGAAGCTTTTCATAGTTCTTCGAAAAAGTGCCTTCGCTGGCAGTACCCACCTAAAGCGTAAAAAATAAAACACCAATTAAGCTAACAATAATAAATAAACAGTAATAAATAAAAGTACCAAACGATAGACGTCAATCGTCAAAAAAAAACAGACGAGAAAAATTACAACAATAAAAATAATGGGTTCATTTAACTTTACTTCGGAGACTGACATGAAAAACAAGCTGATTATAAAAAGCTTTTCGTTAATGCTGTTGATGTTTTTAAATTGCCTTGCCAATGCACAAACCTTGACTTTGAATAATGACATTCAACGGGTTTCTACGTTAACCAATACTACAGCGACCTTGACAGGTACTGCTGAATTGCACGTCACGGGTACAGGTGATCCACTTGCAAACAGTATTATTAATTTGAATTCGCCTGATGCCTGGTTTTTTATGGATAACATAATGCCCTCGCAACTGGTTTCCACGTTTCTCAGTCGAGTACGTGTCAATAACGTTTCTGCAATTCTCGATCAAAATGTGCGGGTCGTACAGTATGGACAAGGTGCAGTAGTGATTCCTCATGCATCGGATTTTGCACCCTTGCAAGTGTTCGTTAATAACAATTTCAGTGGTAATTCGACTTATTTGAATCAGTACACTGCATACAATTCCGCTAGCCTTGGGCAATTCAGTGCAGCCATCAGTTCATTTAAATTAAAACGCGGTTACATGGCGACTTTTGCGCAAAATGAAGACGGTACTGGAATCAGTAAAGTGTATATCGCACAGGATGGCGATTTGAATGTCGGTGTATTAAGCGGTGGTTTAAACGATAGTGTTAAGTTTGTACGCGTTTTCCCCTGGCGTTGGACAACTAAAAAAGGTCTTTCGGGTGACCCGGGTGCCAATCTGAAAAACCAATGGGATTACAACTGGAATATCAGTAAAAATTCTTCTCTCGATAAGGAATACGTTGCGATTCGCCAGACACGTTGGTGGCCAGGTTTGAATCAGGATTGGAAAGCGCGTGGCATTAATCATTTGCTTGGATATAACGAGCCGGATTCCAGCAGTCAGGCCAATATTTTAGTGGGCGATGCAGTATGGTCCTGGCCGGATTTGCTCGGTACAGGTTTGCGCGTTGGATCTCCGGCTGTAACAGATGGCGGTTTGAATTGGTTGTACAGTTTTATGAATCAAGCTGCTGCTGAAAGTAAACGTGTGGATTTTGTTGCGGTACATTATTACCGTTGTTATGGAAATGCTGCTGATCCAACCGGTGCTGCCAATCAGTTTTATAATTTTTTAAAAAGTATTTACGACACCACCAAAAAACCTCTGTGGATTACCGAATGGAATAATGGCGCTAATTGGACCAGTTGTGCTGATCCTACTGCTGCACAACAGCAAGCAACTGTTGCGGCTATGTTGAATATGCTGGACTCAACTCCTTTTGTCGAACGTTACGCTTTTTATAATTGGGTGGAGGATTCGCGTCGCATTTCATGGGATGACGGCTCGTTAACTTCAGCAGGTATCACTTATCGCGATAAAGTTTCTCCTTTGTCATATGTGCAGGAAATTCCTGTTGCAACAACCAATGCCCAGGCTACATTTTTGTTTAATGGTGATGCATTGGATTCTTCCGGGAATGGTCATCATGCAATGCAAATCGGTGCGCGACATTTTGTTAGTGGGCCTATTGGCCAGGCCATTAATCTGGATGGTGCGAATGATTATTTACAATTATCACCACACCTGGCTTCCAGTAGTGATTTTACGTTTGCGGCCTGGGTTTATTGGAATGGTGGTGCGATTTGGCAGCGTATTTTTGATCTGGGTGATGGCACTGCCAAATATATGTTCCTGACACCAGGTTCATACAGTAATACGTTGCGATTTGCGATTAAAAATGGCGGCGCTGAACAAATTATTAATCACACGGCGGCATTACCTGTTAATAGCTGGACACATGTTGCTGTCACTCTGTCAGGTAATACAGGAAAATTATTTGTTAATGGCAGTGTGGTTGCCAGTAACACGGCAATTACCATTAATCCCGTTGATTTGGCGTCGCGTTTGAATTATTTGGGAAAAAGTCAGTTCGCCTCTGATCCTTTATTTGCTGGAAGTTTGGATGATGTGCGTTTTGTTGGTAGTGCATTATCTGACAGTGAAATTGCGGTATTGGCTGCCTCGCGTAGCTCATCCAGCTCAAGCTCGCGCTCCAGTTCAATATCGAGTTCTCGTTCAATATCAAGTTCTCGCTCAAGTTCACGATCGAGTTCGCGATCAAGTGCGGGAGGTGCGTTGGGTTGTGGCATTTGTAATTGGTACGGCACCCAATATCCCACTTGCTGCGCGACAACCAGTGGCTGGGGGTGGGAATCCAATATGAGTTGCATATCGCCTTCGACTTGTGCGTCGCAATGATGATGATTTTTCTCTCAAGATTGGCGGAAAACTTCACGCTCTGTGCTAAGCATTGCTCATATTTTCTTGTAAGATGGCGTAATTTAAAAAATAGAGAGCAATTCTTATGGCGAGCATTAGTATCAGCAGCGGAAATTTTACCCTTAACTCTACCGCCACCGAATCTCAGGTGAAACGCACTGGCAGCAGTGCGTTTCACATCGTTATTGTTGGCGATTTTAGTGGACGAGGCAGCCGCGGTGAAGACAACAGTCTGCAGCTTGCAAACCGCAAAGTGATTGAGGTCGATCGCGATAATTTTGAAGAAGTATTTGCGCAATTAAACGTTCGTCTGCGTATTCCGCTCAGTGAAACTGAAATTGCTTTCACTGAATTTGATAGCTTGCATCCCGATTACTTGCTGGAAAATGTAGATCTTTTTAGTAAATTTACCACGCTGAAAAATCGCCTGAAAAACCCGGATCAATTTGACGCTATAGTGGCAGAAATGCAGGCGTTAAAAATTTATTCTCCAGCGCAATCTGATTCCGGGCAATCCACTGCCAAAACCCGTAACGCAATAACTGAATCTTTTAGTGGCAGCACCAGTCTGGATTCCATTTTGGCGGGCACGCAATTACAACAAGATAACCGCACAGATATTGGTGACATTCATCAATATATCAAACAATTGGTGGCGCCCTATGCGCAAGCAAAAACCGACCCGCGTTTGCCGGAGATGTTGACTGCGGTAAATGAGGTTATGGCACAAACCCTGCGCGACTTGATGCATCAGAGTGCCTTTCAAGAGTTGGAAGCCAATTGGCGCGGGCTTGATTTTTTAGTGCGTCGAATTGAAACCGATGCAAATTTAAAAATATTTATCATGGATGCAACCCGAGCTGAGCTGATTCAGGATGCACTTGCGCATGATGATATTGAGCAATCAGCACTTTATAAACGTATTGTTACCAGCTACCAAGTGCCAGGAAAAACACATTTCTCTTGCCTGCAATTTAATTTCACGCTGAGTGATGGTTTGGATGATTTGCATCTGGCGTTTAATCTTGCACATATGGCGGGTACTACGGGTGCAATAGCGTTGCTGGCAGGCTCGGAATCCCTGGCCGGTTGTGAATCTTTGGTTAAACAACCTGATGTGGCGGATTGGCAGCAGTTTCCATCAGCAGAATTTACCACTGCGTGGCAAGAATTTCGTGAGTCTGAATTAGGTCGTCATCTGGCTCTGGTTGCGCCGAGATTTTTATTGCGTTTACCTTATGGCAAAAAAACGTCGGTTATTGAGAGTTTTGATTTTACTGAATTACCGCCAGGCCACGATCATGATTATTATTTGTGGGGTAACAGCGCGCATTTAGTGACATTGGTTTTGGCGAATAATTTTTTGCAATTTGGCGCCAATGCCAATGCAAAATTTACCAGCGAAATTGAAAACTTACCCCTTCATACTTATGAAGATGATGGCGAGAGCACTATAAAGCCCTGCGCTGAAGTCCTGATCACCGATTCGGTAGTGAGGCAATTGGAAGCTGCAGGTTTTCTGGTGGTACGCTCAATTGCGGGTAAAGCCGCTGTGCAAATTCCTGCATTACGCACGTTATCCGGTCAAATTGTTTTTTCCTGATTTTGTCTTCAGGATCAAACCACACATTCTGGATTTGCAGTGTCATTTAATTTGAGTCTGTAACCAGTTTGGTTGCAAATTGTAGAATTAATTGTTTGTATTTTGCGGGCAACAATATACCCTTCACCATCTAACGATAAAATTAACAAATAATAATGGTACAAACAAAAAGGTAAGTGTAAAAATGACAGTTTCAATGAAACCCCCGACAAACAATAAAATTAAAGAACCTCTGATTGAAAGGGCTGCAAAAGGTGACGTATTTGCTCGCCAGTGCCCATCAAGGCTTGTCCTTAACCACATCACCAGCCAATGGGGGGTGTTGGTATTGGCTGCGCTTTTGACGGGAACTTACAGGTTCAGTGAGTTGCGTCGCAAGATCGGCGGCATCAGTGAGCGCATGCTGACCCAAACCCTGCAGCAATTGGGGCAAGATGGTTTTGTTGATCGCAAGGAATTTCCTGTCGCGCCTCCTCATGTTGAATACAGTTTGACGGAGGTTGGTAAAGAAATCGCAGAAAAGATTGATGATTTGGTGGGTTGGATTGAAGCGAATATGCACCGCATTCCATCGCATAACTCGCAAATAAAATAAGATTGCCTGTGTTGATAATGTATGAAGCCATTTCATGCACGTCAACAACCATTCCGCAAATTGCATATTTATTCAAAACATTTCAATTCTTTGCTTACTCGATGCAGGTTGAATATGGCAAATTAAACCAGGTTGTTCGGTATTCCTTAACACGCAACTTGTAACATAAAAATTTACATAAAAATGGTTTATGAAAAATGAAAAAATATAATTTCCATACAATTAAAAATATATTGTTGATCGGCATTTTAGCCTTGGTTTTTGCAAATCACACTGTTGCACAAGATGATTCTGTTCAACAGCAGCTGGAGGCTCGTGAGCGTATTTTATTGGATAAACCCTGGAAATTTGCAATCGGCCATGCAACTGATCGCAGTAAAGATTTTAATCATGCAACCGGGTATTTTTCGTACCTTGCAAAAACCGGTTATGGTGATGGTGCTGCCAGTGCAGCATTTGATGACCGTTCATGGCGTACGGTTTCTATTCCTCACGATTGGGCGGTTGAAATGCCATTTGATCCGGCTGCCAGTCACAGTCATGGTTATAAAGCATTGGGGCCGGGATTCCCCCAGTCCAGTGTGGGTTGGTATCGACACCATTTTTTTATTCCTGAAACTGATCTTGGTAAACGAATTCGTGTTGAGTTTGACGGCATACAACGTGCAGCGCGAATATTTGTAAATGGTTTTTTTGTGGGTGAAGAAAATCTGGGTAATGTCAGTCAAAGTTATGATGTTACTGCCTATTTAAATTATGGCGGCAATAATGTGATTGCTGTTCGTGCAGATGTTTCGATTGAAGCTGGTTGGTATTACGAAGGTGCAGGCATCAATCGCCATGCCTGGTTATTAAAAACCAATCCTGTACATGTTGATCGATATGGCACTTTTGTCACAACACGCGTCGATGGTAAAAAGACCTATGTTGATGTGCAAACGACATTGGTTAATGAACATGAAAACTCTGCCATAGAAAATCTTCCTGCAGTTGCTTTCAAGCGTACACACTCTATTGTTGATATGTCAGGCAATATTATTGCGGTAACCAAATCCAAAAAATTGATGCTTGAAACCGGTGAGCGCATTACGGAAAAAGATTCTATTCCGGTTAAAAATCCACAGCTCTGGTCATTGGAAAATCCTTATCTTTATAAATTGATAACGCACATCGAAGATATCAATGGAAAATTATTGGATAGTTATGAAACGCCCTTTGGCATTCGCACTATTGAATTTCATCCCGATAAGGGTTTTTTCCTGAATGGAAAATTGGTCAAATTAAAAGGTAGCAATAATCATGAAGACCATGCCGGTGTTGGTACAGCAACACCGGATGCATTGATTGAATATCGTTTGCAACGATTAAAAAGTATGGGCATGAATGCTTATCGCGCATCACATGCACCAGCATCGCCAGCCTTGCTTGATGCAGCAGATCGTATGGGCATGCTGGTAATTAATGAAACGCGCTTGTCAGGTATTAACGAATATCATTTGAACGCTGTTGAACACATGATTAAACGGGATCGTAATCATCCCAGTATTATTTTATGGTCATTGGGCAATGAAGAATGGGCAATTGAAGGCAATATTAAAGGTGCGCGCATTGCAACCAGTATGCAAAATTTTGCACGCAAACTTGATCCAACGCGATTAAATACAATTGCAATCAGTGGTGGTTGGGGCGGTATTTCGACGACTATTGGTGTGATGGGTGTCAATTACATCAAACATGGTGATACGGATCTACAACATAAAAATTATCCATGGCAAATTATTCTGGGTACAGAAGAAACGACCACTCAACAAACGCGCGGAATATATGTTGAAGATAAATCGCGAGGGCATTTGCCACCACAAGAAAATGGTAGCTCGGGCGGTAATGCGGAATCAGGCTGGAAATATTATGCAGCTCGTGACTATTTAGCCGGTATATTTTATTGGACAGGTTTTGATTATCGCGGTGAGTCAACCCCCTATAATTTTCCAGCCGTCGCTTCACAGTTTGGTATTCTGGATTCCTGTGGGTTTCCGAAAGATGGTTACTATTATTTAAAATCCTGGTGGACCGATGAACCTGTCTTGCACATTTTTCCGCACTGGAATTGGAAAGGACGTGAAGGGGAAAAAATTAATGTCAGCGTGAATAGTAACAGCGAAGAAGTTGAATTGTTGCTCAACAATAAATCCTTAGGGAAAAAAACAATGCCTCGAAATGGGCATCTGGAGTGGTCTGTAGTTTACGCGCCCGGGGAATTGGTGGCTCGCAGTTTTGTTTCCGGAAAAATGTTACAGGAAAAGAAAGTTGTCACTACTGATGTGGTTACAGGCATCAAACTTGAATCACATAAAAATTCAATTGCTGCTGATACTCATGATGTCGCTGTGGTGAATGTGAGCGTCCTGGATAAAAATAATTATCTGGTTCCAACAGCTGAAAATAATCTGGAATTTTTTATTGAAGGACCAGGGAAAATAATCGGTGTTGGTAATGGTAATCCATCATCACATGAAGCTGATGTGATGGTTGAGTCTGTATCGAGTCATCCTTTAGGGGAGTGGAAAGCACCTGATCCTTCGGATGCGAAAACGCCTGTGCACTTTTCAGTA
>CAMLML010000091.1 GCA_946481095.1 uncultured Cellvibrio sp. | reverse complement strand
TGCCGTGGGCTGCCTTGAAGATTCACATATAAATCTATAAAACAACATAATAGCTATATATATAGATATTTAATTGTCTACCCAGGCATAAACTTGTGCAATAGCCTTTTATTCATATACTTAACTGTAATTGGACTTAAGGTTTATATATATGCCCAAAAAAAGCGATGTGTACGAGCAGCTTTCCCTTTCCGATAGAACAAGAATTGAAGATTGGGGACAAAGAATACGATTCGCAAGACAACGGCGTGGTTGGACCCAGGCAGAATTAGCTGAAAAATCCGGCATGTCGGTAGGTACGGTGAAACATGTAGAAGCCGGACACTGCCAGGTTCCATTGGGTTTTTGGGTCAAGCTGATGGAAGTCTTCTATCTTTCACACGAATTTGAAAATCTGGCGCAACCGGAAAATGACACGCTGGGGGCTTCATTGGAAATCCGTAAACCCGTATTGCGTGTACGTAAACGACAAGATACTTCACTTGATCAATCGCTTGATCTGGATATCTAAAATGCGTGAAAGTTTTTATGTTCACTTAAAAACCGCACCGGATAAATTTATTTTAGTCGGGCAATGCGTTCGCGATACCAAACTCAATAAAGGCGTTTTTAAATACGCACAATCCTATCTTGATCACGCCGGTGCTTTTGCTTGTGATCCAATTAATTTTCCATTGTCCGACGAAAAATTTTACTTGCCTTATGACAAAGAAAATCCCGGCATTCCGGGATTTATTTTGGATGGTGGCCCCGATCATTGGGGCAAACGCCTGCTACAAACTTTATTGAATCCTCCTCCACAAAGTGAAGTCGAATTTTTATTGGCCAGCTCGGGAACCGGTGTAGGTGCATTGCGTTTTACTGCAACCAAAGATTCACCACCTACAGACGCGCCCTTTCGTGCCTTCGAACATTTGGAAGATATGATCGCCATAGCCCAGGCTATTGATAACGGAGAAATTGTTGATCAATCACAACGCATTTACTTTGAACGTGGTGCATCTGTCGGTGGCGCTCGTCCAAAAACATTAATTTTTTACGATGGCGCAGAATGGATTGCAAAATTTCCACGTATAGGTGACGAATTTGACAACCCGCTGGTTGAACATCTCACCATGTTGATGGCGCGTGATGCCGGAATCGATGTTGCCGAAACCAAAATTATTCCTACACAACAAGGTAATGTTGTTTTGGTAAAACGTTTTGATTGGGCGGTACAAGGTGTAGTGCATTTCATTTCCCTACACAGTCTAATCAATGTTTTTGCAATTCGTGATATTACAGATGAAGCATTTAATTACACACAAATCGCGAAAATTACCAACTCTTTATCGCAGGATACTCAGGTTAAAAAAGAAGTGTTTCGACGAATGATGTTTAATATTGCAGTTGGTAATACCGATGATCATATGCACAACCACGCCATGATTAAAAAACCTGACAACAAACATTATTCTTTAGCGCCTGCATATGATGTGGTTCCAAACCCTGCATTTATTGGTTCGCACACTATTTGCCTTGGGCCTATGGGTAGAACCCCGAATAAAGACAATATCATAGGTGCGGCTCAACAAATGGGATTAAGTATTCCGGAACGTGATGCAATTATTCAGCAAGTCAAACAAGTGACGTCTGACTGGCGAGACATTATGCGCAATGCACTACTACCGGAAGAACAGATTCATCGTTTGGAAAAATGTTTTGCTCCAGGGCAGAATTTATTGGCAAATATGACAACATAAATATTTATCAAGAGGCCACAATGGAATTTATCAAACTCAACTCCGCCACTGCTTTTGATCAAGCTATCAAAGCCAGCGAAACCACACAAAAATTAATTGTTTGTGGCTCTAAAGACAATATTGAATATATAAAAGAAGCCATGAGCTATTCGGAACTCAATCCACAAGACATTATTGATGCATCATTAAAAATTAATGTCGAAACCTGGTTCAGGGACAAAATGCGCTACGCACAAGATGAATCGGCAATGGAATCAGATTTTGATGAAGACGAAATGGAAGAAGATGAATTTGATTATCAATTCGATAGTGAATCCGGTGGCTCTATTTCTTTTTCTTTGGCAACCGATATATTAACAGGCAAGCCACTCACCGATTTGGTGGGTGTTGAAATTCATGCTGACGCAGCTTGGCATATTCCTGCTTTATTTAAATACGGTGGTTGGAATGATTGCCCGGAACCAGAAGCACAATGTGCAATTTGGAAATATTGGGAAGAAAAATATGGCGCAAAAATTGTCGGCATCAGTCAGGATATAATCGAAGCATGGGTTGAAAATCCACCACAAACTCAAGAAGAGGCTATGCAACTAGCCATGGAGCAATATCTTTATTGCGGTGATATTGTTGATCAAGGTGTGGAAACTGTTGCAAATCTTGCTGCGCTATTGCTAAAGCAAAAGGTTTGGTATTTTTGGTGGGATTAAAATTTGGCTTACTTTTTTATTTCATCCGGGACAACAAAAAATCCTGTTCAAACCGGGATTATTCAATTTTTTATTGAGACTTGTATTGGTTGTCGCTTTTTTGTTGTCATCTATTCACCCATATTCAGTTTGGGTGCAATTGTCTAACCGGATAAATTCCACTCTTTTTTATTCGAAATGATTGGTGTACTTATTGCGTACGCATTAAGTAGATAGCTTTATTGTATTCCGGGCCTGTTCGGGATAGTGTGATGGCTATCGAACAACCATAAGTTGCACCATCTTGGTAATGGCCAAAACTGAATTGCGCCATTTATGAACACATTGATATTCGGGAATTATTTATGGCTATACGCGTCGCCATTCACCACAACACTCATTACGAGTTTGATCAGTTCACTACCCTATTCCCGCATGTGTTGCGTTTGCGCCCGGCACCACATAGTCGCACCAAAATTCACAGCTATTCATTGAAAGTTGAACCTGAAGAACATTTTATTAATTGGCAGCAAGATCCTTTTGGCAATTTTCAGGCACGATTGGTTTTTGCCGAACAAGCCAAACATCTAAAAATCAGTGTTGAAGTGATTGCAGACATGACCTCAATCAATCCATTTGATTTTTTTGTTGAAGATTACGCGCAACATATTCCCTTCGAATATGACGAACAATTACAACGCGAGTTAATTCCGTATCTAGAAGTGACAGAGAATGGCCCCTTGTTAAAAAAATGGGTCGAAAAAATTCAAACCGAAATTCGTCACCGCCAAGTGACTGAAAAACCCTGGTCAGTCAATGATTTTATGGTGACCATTAACCAACAAGTACAACAAGCGATTGGTTATGGCGTGCGCCTTGAACCGGGAATTCAAACCTGTGAAGAAACTTTAACTTTGGCAAAAGGTTCCTGTCGCGATTCGGCTTGGTTGTTGGTACAAATTTTTCGTCATCTAGGTTATGCCGCGCGTTTTGCATCGGGTTATTTGGTGCAACTCACTGCTGATATCAAAGCGCTTGATGGCCCCAGTGGACCGGAAAAAGATTTCACTGATTTACATGCCTGGACAGAAATTTTTATTCCCGGTGCCGGTTGGATTGGACTCGATCCCACATCCGGTTTATTAGCGACTGAAGGCCACATTCCTTTAGCATGTACACCTGATCCCATTTCTGCTGCACCTATTACCGGTGCAACCGGAAAATGCGAAGTCACCTTTTCTTACAGCAATGAAGTCTTCCGAATTTTGGAAGATCCTCGCGTAACCAAACCCTATACCGAAGAACAATGGGCAACAATAAATGCATTGGGTCAGGCGGTTGATAAAGAATTATTTGAACAGGATGTTCGTTTAACCACCGGCGGTGAACCAACATTTGTTTCGATTGATGATATGGAATCGGAGCAGTGGAACACCGGTGCCCTGGGTGCGGACAAATTGCGTTTGGCAAAAGATTTATTGCAACGCATGCACAAACGAATTGCACCCAATGGTTTGCTGCATTATGGACAGGGAAAATGGTATCCCGGTGAAGAAGTACCACGTTGGGCGCTCGGATGTTTCTGGAGGACTGATGGTCAAGCACTCTGGCGCAATCCTGATTTAATGGCACGTGTTGATAAAAATTATGGTTTTACACATTTGGATGCACAAAAATTTGCACAGAAAGTCTGTGAGAAAATTGATGTAAATCCTGCTCACTTAATGCCTGCTTATGAAGACACTCTCTATTATCTTTGGGCAGAACAAAAATTACCGGCCAATATCAATCCACTGAAAGCGGATTTGAAAGATGATCTTGAACGTCGTCGAATCGCAAAATTACTAATGCAGGGATTAAATACCGAGATCGGTTATGTGTTACCCATTGAATGGAATTATTTGCATCACAATTGGTTAACCGGCCGTTGGAAATTCCGCACTGAAGCCTTGATGCTGATTCCCGGTGATTCACCACTGGGTTTGCGATTACCTCTGAATTCACTTGAATTTCCTGAACATGAATATGAACGCTATCAACCGGAAAGTGATCCGTTGGCAAAACGCGAACCTTTGGCACCGAGCGGTCAGCAATTAAAAGTATTGATGGCGGAGTCTGAAAAAGTTAAGCAGGAAATTTCGGAACAGGTGATTCGTAAAGCATCACCCTCTCCCCAGTCCTCTCCCATCGAGGGAGAGGGAGCAGTGAGTGCCGCGAAAGAAAAAGGAGAAGAGGTTGTTGATGTTGTTTTTGAAACAGCATCAAAAACAAACGATAGCAAGAAAAAGAAAAGTTATATTGAAGCGGGATATGTGATTCGCACGGCGATTTGTTTTGAAGTGCGCGATGGACGCATGCATTGTTTCTTGCCACCACAAACTTACCTTGAACATTACATTGCACTAATCGAAGCGATTGAAGATACAGCGGCAGAATTAAAAATGCCGGTGGTAATTGAAGGTTATGAGCCACCAAAAGATTATCGTCTGAAGAAATTTTTAATTACACCTGATCCCGGTGTCATTGAAGTGAACATTCATCCGGTACAAAGCTGGAGCGATCTGGTGAAAAATACGGAAGAACTTTACGAAGACGCACGCCAGTGTCGATTGGGAACTGAAAAATTTATGCTGGATGGTCGTCATTCAGGAACAGGTGGTGGCAATCATGTTACATTCGGTGGTTCATCACCTGCTGATAGCCCGTTTTTACGCAGGCCGGATTTATTGCGCAGCCTTGTGACTTATTGGCAGCATCATCCAGGGCTTTCTTATTTATTTTCCGGATTATTTATCGGCCCAACCAGTCAATCACCACGCGTTGATGAAGCGCGTGATGATGCACTTTATGAATTGGAAATTGCTTTTAAAGAAATGCCAACCGGAATTGTCGATCAACCCTGGTTAGTGGATCGGCTGATGCGAAATTTATTAGTGGATATCACCGGCAATACCCATCGCGCAGAATTTTGTATCGATAAATTATATGCCCCAGGCACTGCCAGCGGACGACAGGGCATTTTGGAATTTCGTGGCTTTGAAATGCCACCTCATGCACAAATGTCGCTGGTACAAATTTTATTATTGCGCAGTTTAATTTCACGCTTCTGGAAAAATCCCTATCACAAACCACTGGTACGTTGGGGCACCGCATTACACGACAAATTTATGTTGCCGCATTTTGTGTGGGAAGATTTGCGTGATGTAGTCAATGATCTCAACGAAAACGGTTATCCGTTTCAACTGGAATGGCTGGCCGCATTTGAAGAGTTTCGTTTCCCGCATTATGGCCGTGTACAACTGGATGATGTGCAAATCGAATTGCGTTGGGCGATAGAACCCTGGCATGTGTTGGGCGAAGAAATCAGCAGCTTCGGTACATCACGCTATGTGGATTCATCCGTTGAACGCTTACAAATCAAAGTATCCGGTTTAACGCCGGGGCGTTATGTGGTCGCTTGTAATGGTCGTCGCGTTTGTTTAAACCCAACCGGAAAACACGGCGAATTTGTCGGTGGCGTTCGCTATCGCGCATGGCAACCACCTTCTGCATTGCACCCGACAATTGGCATTCATTCGCCACTGGTGTTTGATTTGATCGATACCTGGAATGGTAAAAGTATTGGCGGCTGTACTTATCATGTGAGTCATCCGGGCGGACGCAGTTATGAACGTTTCCCGGTCAATGCCAATGAAGCTGAATCCCGCCGTGGCAATCGTTTCTTTGATATTAACCATACACCGGGTATTCTTCCTGTTACACCGGCAGGTAAAATCCTGCGTGAATTTTTTGAAAATAAACATCCACCGCGTCCCATGGCTCCACCGGCGGAAAAAGCGGCAGATGAGTTTCCTTATACTTTGGATTTGCGGAAGTGATTTTGAAAGCATTACCCCCTAACCTCCCCGTTCAGAAACCAGTCCCTATGGTTTCTGAACGGGGGGTTAGGGTGGGGTAATGCTTTTCAAAACTCCAACAAACTTATGAACCAAACCCAGAACCAAACTCAACTTGCAATAGATAATCAAAAAAACGAATTACCCACTCAAGCTTTTGATTATCCGCAACAGCACAATCATCTGGACGAAGCCTATGATGAGACGGGAGCTATACGCCCGCATTGGCGATATTTATTGCAAAGTTTGCAAAGTCTTGGCGCAGAACAAATCGAAGAACGTCAAAAAAAAGCACGGCGGATTTTACGTGACGATGGCGCTACTTTTAAAATTTATGATGAACCCGAAGCCAATCAAAATTGGCAACTTAATCCAATCCCCTTATTAATTCAAAGTGATGAATGGAACTTGATTGAAATTGGATTGGTGGAGCGCGCTGAATTATTTAATTTAATTCTGCAAGATTTTTACGGAGAAAAAAATCTGATTCGCCAAGGCATAGTGCCACCTGAATTATTATTTTCTCACCAGGGTTTTTTACGCCCCTGTCACGGAATCAAATTAGCATCGCGTCATCAATTGGTGTTACATGCAGTAGATCTGGTGCGCGGTGCCAATGGCAAAATGTGCGTAATGAGTGACCGCACCCAGGCACCTTCAGGTGCAGGTTATGCGCTGGAAAATCGCACTGTGATGAATCGTGTTTTCCCCAGTTTATTTCGCGACAGTCAGGTGCATCGGCTCTCATTATTTTTTTCGCGATTACGTCAAGGCTTGCAACAACTCAATCCAAATAGTGGCAACGCACATATAGTCGTACTTACACCGGGTATTTATAACGAAGCGTATTTTGAACATGCTTATCTCGCCAATTATTTGGGATTTCCGTTGGTACAAGGCGGTGATTTAAGTGTGCGCAATGGTTATGTCTGGATGAAATCGCTTGAAGGATTAAAACGTGTCGATGTGATTTTGCGTCGTGTCGATGATAACTATTGTGACCCGGTTGAATTAAAAGGTGATTCACGTTTGGGGGTGCCAGGTTTATTGGAGGTTGCGCGACAAGGGCACGTCGCTATTGCCAATCCTCTCGGCTCCAGCGTACTGGAAAATCCTGCACTATTGCGTTATTTACCGGACATAGCCAAAACACTGCTGGGTCGGGAATTACGTATCCCTTCGGTTAAAACCTGGTGGTGCGGCAATAAAGATGATCTGGAATATGTGTGCAGTAATTTAAAAAATTTACTCATCAAACCCACTTATCGTCGCCCCGGATTATATGAAGTTTACGGTGCAGAACTGGACGAAACCAAACTGCAAGCCTGGCAAAATCGTATTCGCAAAAATCCTTATCAGTTTGTCGCGCAAGAATTTATGCAAGGCACCAACACCCCTACCTGGCATCAGGGAAAAATTCAACCGCGAGCTAATTTGTTACGTACTTTTTCTGTTACCTGTGATGGCTCTTATGCAGTTATGCCTGGTGGACTGACCCGTGTTAATTTGGATGCCGATAAAAAAATTATTTCCAATCAACGTGGATCCGTGTCCAAAGATACCTGGGTGTTAGCATCAGAACCGGAAAAACAATTAAGTTTACGTCAAGCACCGGCAACAGCTGTTTCCGACTCACAACAATCCTTACCCAGTCGCGTAGTTGAAAATTTATTCTGGATGGGACGTTACGCCGAACGTGCTGAATCTGCTTTACGTTTATTACGCACTGTATTTACCCAATTAAATAAAACAGAAAAGTTACCTGAAAACGTATCACAGACCTTATTAACAGCCATCACGCATGTCACTGCAACTTATCCAGGTTTTACTGATGTTCATCCATCACTCTTTACCAATCCTGAGCCGGAGTTGATATCGATTGTACTGGATCAGCAACGTATGGGCAGTGTTGCCAATAATTTGAAATCGATGATTTTTGCAGCTGAGCAGGTTAAGGAACAATTTTCCAGCGATGTACAACGGGTGATGAATAATATCGGCGATCAATTTGCCGAATTAAAACTTAACTTTGATTCCGAATCGCTTTCTGCTCCTGAAGAAGCACTGACTCCACTAATTACCAATTTATTAGCATTGGTGGGATTGGTTCACGAAAGCATGACGCGCGATTACGGCTGGCGATTTATTGAAATTGGTCGATATATTGAACGCAGTTTACAAATAACCAGCAGTGTTCGATCTTTATTAACTGCTGATTTTGGCGAGGTGGAACAGGAAATCCTCATTGAATCCAGCTTAATGGCGAGCGAAGCTTTAATTTCTTACAGACGACTTTATCAAAATGGCATTCATATTGAACAAGCACTGGAAATGACTTTGCTGAACATTAAAAATCCACGCTCTTTGATTTATCAACTCAATCAACTTGAACGACACTTCGAAGAATTACCCAGCGATCAACAATTATTGGGGCAAAAAGAAAAATTTTTATTGGAAGCTACAACCGCATTGAAATTAAGTGATGTTAGGGAACTCGCCAAAACCACCAAAGGTGTTCGCCGTGATCTGGATCAGCTTTTATCACGCTTACAATATTTAATGAGCAATACCAATAAGGCCGTTAGCCAACGTTACTTTGATCATACCGAAGATCCGCAACTGTTGGTTAAAAATACCGATTGGCAGGATGCATTATGAGATACAAAGTCACACACAAAACAGCCTATCAATATAACCTACCTGTCAGTCAATGTTATAACCTTGCCTATGTGTTACCACGCAATACTGAACGACAAAGAGTCGATAACATTATTATCAACAGCTCACCGGATGTAAGTAATCGCTGTGAACATACCGATTATTTCGGCAATCGTTTTTTACAATTTGCAATTGAAAAAGATCACACTGAAATGCTGTTAAGCGTAACCAGCGAAGTGGAGATAAAAGAAAAAATTAACAGCATTAATCTGGACTTTGGAACACCCTGTACCTATGTAAAATATTTACTGCAACAAAATCGCGACTGGAAAACATTATGTGCACGTGAATTTCTGCTGGATTCACCGATGGTACAACATCACAATGATTTACTTGATTTCGCCGGAGATATCTTTGCTGATGATCGCCCGTTTTTATCTGCGGTTATGGAATTAACCCAAAAAATATTTAATGAATTCAGTTACGACGCCACGTTTTCCGATGTCGCCACACCCGTTGCCGAAGTATTAAAACACAAACGCGGTGTCTGCCAGGATTTTGCGCATCTGGCCATAGCCACTTTGCGCTCCGCAGGCTTTCCTGCTGCTTATGTCAGTGGTTATCTGGAAACACTACCGGTTCCCGGTCAACCCAGATTAATCGGCGCCGACGCCAGCCATGCCTGGTTTGCTGTTTATTCCCCCGGCGAAGGCTGGTATGAATTTGATCCCACCAATAATCAAATGGTCAATGAACGCTACATCACCACCGCATGGGGACGTGATTATTCTGACGTCACACCATTAAAAGGTGTAATTTTTGGTGGCGGTTATTCCCCTACTCTTAGCGTTTCAGTTGACGTAAGCCGGGTATCTGAGGATATGATTCAGGGGTTGTAACCATTTCAGGAAAATTAAAACACTTTTCAATATTTCATTCAGCTGACAGCCAGATATGAATCGATAATCTAGGGACGACTATCTCACCTCATTCATTTAAAGGATGGCAATTTATGAATAAAAATTATTGGTTAATTTTATCGCTAGTCGCTATTAGTATTGGAATAAATGGGTGCACATACAGCTCCTCCATGAAATCTGCGGACATTGCATCCGTTAATACAAGCTACGAGAACTACCAACCATTAAGTGAAAATCCTGTTCAATCAACGGACCGGCAACCCGTATCAACTTTTAGTATTGATGTTGATACGGGTTCTTATAGCAACATGCGTAGATTTTTAAATCAAGGTCAACTACCACCTGAAAATGCCATCCGAATTGAAGAGCTGATTAATTATTTTCCTTATGCCAACACCAGTAAAAAAAGTGAGCATCCGTTTAGTGTTTTGACCGAAGTAGCACCTGCTCCATGGAATCTTGAGCATCAATTATTACGTATACGCATACAAGCAATGGAAGCTAAATCAACAAATTTGCCTCCTTGCAATCTGGTTTTTTTGGTTGATGTATCAGGCTCAATGGTTGATGAAAATAAATTACCGTTAGTAAAAAATATTTTAAAAATGCTTACTAATAAATTGCGAGAGCAAGACAGTATCTCTCTGGTAGTTTACGCAGGCAGAACACAAGTAGAGCTTGAGCCTACTCCAGGCGATCAACACAGAAAAATTATTACTGCAATTAATAAACTGGATGCTGAAGGATCAACCAATGGTGAATCGGCTATCAAACTTGCTTATGAGATGGCTAGAAAAAGTTACATTCCCGGAGGAGTCAACCGCATCTTAATGGCGACAGATGGAGATTTTAATGTTGGCATGAGTAATATTGACCAACTTAAAGATTTAATCAGCAATGAACGAAAATCCGGTATTTCATTAACAACTCTTGGTTTTGGACAAGGTAATTACAACGAATATTTAATGGAACAATTAGCAGACGTAGGAAATGGAAATTATTCCTATATTGATTCTGCCGATGAAGGTAGAAAAGTATTAATTGAAGAAATGAACTCTACATTTAACACAGTTGCCGCTGATGTCAAAATTCAAATTGAATTTAATCCTGCACAAATTGCTGAATATCGTTTAATCGGATATGAAAACCGTGTACTGAATGAAGCTGATTTTAACAATGACAAAGTTGATGCGGGTGAAATTGGTGCCGGCAAAACTGTTACTGCACTTTATGAACTAACACCTGTTGGTAAACAAACAGCTATAGACCCTCACCGTTACTCGAAAGCACAGGAGACGACATCAGAATTCAATGATGAGTTAGGGTATTTACGAATTCGATACAAAAACCCTTCAGACCATACCGGAAGTATTCTGCTTCAAGAACCGATCATAAAAATCCATAGTAAAACTGACATTAACGACGCAAGCCCCGACTTTCGTTTTGCAGCCAGCTTAGCTGGATTTGGCCAACTACTTAAAAACAGTAACCATATTTCTTATAATATTGATCAAGTTATTTCACTAGCTCAATCGGGGTTAGGTGAAGATGAAGAAGGTTATCGGGCAGAATTTATACGGCTGGTAAAAATTGCCAAAGAGCTGGAACCTAAAAAATAAAATTGCTATTTTTTGTAACTGGAATTAAAAATTGAAAAAACTTTTTATTATTATCTGTATAACGATATTACCCTATCACACTACAGCAGAAGAAACACCTTCATTGGTTGTGCAACTCAAATATGCCCCATGGGGGTTAATCGATGCAGATGAAGAGGATTTCAGTTACTTTGGAGCCAGTGATGATAGTCAATTCCAAAAATATGATATGCATTTTGATCGCAGCTTGGGCGCAAGAATAATAGTTGCGCCTTTCTATCTCGCCGTAAATCGTTCTACAACAGATATTGATCAAGAAATTCCTGATGCAATTGTAGAAACCATTTCGGCAGGATTAGGTGCTGCAGTTTTGGATATCAACGATTACAACGCTTATTTGATTGGTGCCGTTGGAATTGGAAAAGGTCGATTTAAGTTTAAAGATCCCAATATGAATGATTGGGAAATATTTTTTGATGCTAACGCTGAAATTGGATTTCATTTTGAAGAACATCTTTTAATTGGTATTGGTGTTGACTGGCAACTTTTTGGAGAACCGGGTGAAACCAAGGCAAATTATTGGAATATGTATGTGGGAACAGGGTTTAGTTTTTGATTACTTCAAATTGATGAGAATAAAATGAAAATAGTGTTATCTTTATTTGTACTCACACTGACAAGCCAATTAGTGTTCGCTAATTACTCTCCACAAACTGGCGATGTTATTTTTCATATATCCCAGTCAAGTCAAAGTCTGGCAATTCAAGCGGCGACAAAATCCAAATACAGTCATGTGGGTATCATTATTCTTAAAGATAAAAAACCTTATGTATTTGAAGCCGTACAACCCGTTAAATATACAAAACTTCAAGACTGGATCAATCGTGGCAAAAACAAACATTATGTTATCAAACGGGTTAAATCCGGTATTTCGTCAGAAACCATAGACAAACTGGAAAAACAAAGTAAGCAATATGAAGGCAAAAACTATGACTTGGTTTTTGATTGGTCTGACGACAAAATTTATTGCTCTGAATTGGTTTGGAAACTTTACAAATCGGCAGCAGGTATTGAATTATCTCCACTCAGTAAACTGGGCAGTTTTGATCTCACCCATCCCGCAGTGAAAGCTAAACTAAAAGAACGTTACGGCAATAATATTCCACTTGATGAACAGGTAGTACCGCCTTCTGCATTATTTGATTCAGCTTTATTAATTACGGTTGATGAACAATAAAAAAGCCCGGCTACACCCGGGCTCTGGCAAATTTTTCTGTATTACCCCATCAAGACGAGATTGATAACGCTAAAGATCGAATACGCATTGCCGCACACACACTCAACTCAAAATCGTCAGCACCTATTCCATTGAAATACTTCTTACATCTCCAGTATTAAAATCAAGAATGTAAAGCGTTTTGCCATCCGGTGAAATATCAACAGAATTGGGACGTGCAAATGTAGCTACCTGACTTGATCCATTGACTGAACCCGCTTGGGATTTAATACCGGCAATCAATTCGAAATTACCATTCAAATCCATTCTGCGAACCAGATGATCAAATGGGTTAGGCATGTAAATATATCCATTGGCATATTTCATGTGATTAACCCTAGTGCCCGCTGCACCAATTTGCCTGACGATACCACCCGTAATTTCAAAAATT
This sequence comes from uncultured Cellvibrio sp., assembly GCA_946481095.1. Next base: position 3,284 of record CAMLML010000091.1, on the reverse strand, counting down.
TCACCTGTTAAAAAATTGGCTGCAAAATAACGTCCTTGAGAATCACCTGTTACACCCACAACATTGGTTAAACCATTTCCACTAACAAAAGATGCAATGGTTTTGTCCGGTGTAATTTTCAAAACTTCAGCGCCCGGCACACTACCTTTTCCATACAAGCCAACAATCAGATTATCCTGATCATCAATATAAATTCCTGCAGGTCCATTGAGTTCTGTCAGATAATCACTGACTTCTCCATTAGGAGTCACTTTGTGAATAATGCCGGAGGACACATTGGCAACAAATAAATTACCCTGTGAATCAATATCAGATCCATTCGCTGAACCCGCTGCAAATGTTGCGAATAACGATACCTGGCCACCTCGTGTGATTTTATTAACTGTGTGCCCTTTTGATGTTCCAACAAAAATATTTCCATCTTTATCAATGGTTAAACCATCACCATTAAATGCTGCCGCCGAAGCAAAAGTTGTTACGGTATAAACACTGGAACTGGAATTTGAACTGGAACTTAGACTTGAACTTGATTCGGAACTGGAAATAGAACTTGATATTGAACTGCTGTTTGCACTTGATAATGAACTGGAAATAGATACAGAGCTGAAAACAACAGAACTTGATATAACACTTGAAAGATTAGCTGCACTGGAATCGGTGTTTTCGCTATTACCAGAACCACAACCAACCAATATCAAGGCAACCAAGCCCAACATCAGTGGTTGTATTTTATTAATGTGAATCATAAATCACTCCGCTGTGAATTTTTATATTGCACCACTTTCTTTTGTGGATTGGATGATGTGTGGTGCAGAGCGATTCTAAAATTCCTTGACACCAATACAAGCAATCTGGGACAAAACAGGGAATTGATGGGATGAAACAGGGAATTGGAGGTGTGAATTTTGCGGGATTATATCTATTTAATTTTCTATACGCCCCAAAAGACTGTCTTTATAGGTTTGACTCAACTTTGTAGTATCACCATTTTCCAGACGAATCAGGTATTGCCCTTCATCAAGCGTTTTTATTTCTTTAATTGCTGACACACGAACAATAGCGCTTCTATGACAACGGGCAAAACTTTCAGGATCCAAATTAGATTCCAGAAAACTGATAGAAACCCGGTGTAAATATTTCTCTTTGGCCAGCATCACTTCAACATAATTTCCGCTGCCACGAAACCAGATAACATCTTTTAAATCGACAATCTGTACAAGACTTATTGAGCGGATAATCAACACCTTCAGGTATTTTTTTTCCTGTGTGGATTCCAATTGTTGTCTGGTTACTGAGTCAATTAACTGCGCTTTTCCTGACAAACCATTTAAACGATTAACAGTTTGAGTGAAGCGTTCGTCACTAAACGGCTTTAACAGATAATCCAGCGCATAAAGCTCGAATGCCTGTAACGCATAATCACTGTACGCACTGACAAATACTACAAGCGGTGGATTTTTCAAGCTTAGTAACCCGGTAGCTGCTGAAATGCCATTTCGTTTTGGCATTCGAATATCCAGAAATATCACATCGGGCTGCAGGTTAGTGACATGACTTTCCAAATCCTGACCATTTTCAAGCTCTAACACGACTGTCCAGTCAGTAAATTTATCAATAAGCTGGCGTAAGTTAATACGCGCCAATGGTTCATCATCTACAATTATTACCGTCTTAATCATTTTCATACCTTATGGGTAAAATGATACTGACCGAAAACATCTGTTCATTTGAAAAAATAATTAACCCGGCTTTATTACCATAAAGTAATTCCAATCTTTCGCGTAAATTTTTCAGTGCAACCCCGGCACCTTCATGATGCGTGGGGATCAAAGGCGTGTTCTCTACTTTTATCCTGATTGAATCATCCTGTTTTTTAACATCAAGTGAAATAAAAACAGGGTTGGTCTGGCTTAATTCTGTATGAGAAAATACATTCTCGACCAAAGTTTGAATAGCAAATGGTGGGCAATAGATATAGCTGTCACTGTCACCAAGATTAATCTCACTGGAATAATGAAAACAACCTTCAAAACGTATCCTTTGCAACTCAATATAATGATTGGTGAAGTTTAATTCATCCTCCAAAATAACCTGGGATTGGCTAGTTGCTTCAATGGTATAACGCAACAAATCAGCCAGATGCGCCACTGTTGCCACTATTCTTGTGTTTTCCTGATTACGCGCCATACCACTAATCGAATTTAATGAATTAAATAAAAAATGCGGACTCAATTGAGCTTGTAACGCTTGCAATTGAAATCGCGATTTTTTATCCAATGCTTCCGCTGCCTCACGCTGCAATTTAAGAAGTGCAAGCTTGGCGTCTTGCATACGGGAGTAAAAGAAAATTCCTGTACAGGCAAAATAAGTCATGATGACTTTAAAGAAATTAAACAGGTATAGGAACACTGAATCATGAAGAATAATATTAATAACAGACCCCTGCGGAGTCCCCCAAATCAAACTGATTAAGAAATGCCTGATCAGGGTGATAATTAACAACCAAGCCAGCGCCACCAATATTAATTCAATAACCCAACGAAAGTTGTCTTTGGAAGGCGGGTTTTTCTCAATCAGATAGTACAGAAAGGTCGTCAGAAAAGACCAGGTAAAGTAAGCGGTAACAACTAATATCCATTTCTCTGCCGTGGGGAAATTAAACTCTCCTGATTGTATTTCTTCCAGATAAATCGAACCCAGGTACAAAATACCCATAGCGACCCAAAATATACTGGCATAGAAAAAAATACCAAGGTAACGCTTAATTCCTGGATTGATCATTTTTATTATTTTTCCTCTATTTCTGAACAACCTGAATTTTGATAGCACTATCGAATAGTCCTGATGATTTCATTTAGCCAAGCCTGATTATCATTTGGCAAGCAAAATTTAATCACAAATAAAAAAACCCCGGATCGCTCCGGGGTTTTTTATTCAATCAGAAATCAATTGGTTTGCGATAAGCATTCCAGATTGATGTTGGTTTGGAACATGAAGTTTGACTTCACGGTATGACGTTCGGCGAAGAACAAGTCGAATGTATAACGCTTACCTTTTTCGATACCCAGTTTGCTGGCTACTTTATCAAGGCTCACACTACGCTCAATCACATCATGGATACCACCAATATCAATAGCCAATTTGCCGTTGATGAATACCCACAAGTCATCATCACCCCTGAAGGTAAAGACTTCACCACCGACATAATCGAATGCCAAATGGGTTTCCAGAGTGAAGTGGTAGTTATGATTGGGTGATGGACTCTTCATATTGCCAAATCCAAG
>CAMLML010000090.1 GCA_946481095.1 uncultured Cellvibrio sp. | reverse complement strand
CAATTAAAAAGGGCATCGGTTGATGCCCTTTTTATTTCGTAGCCCGTATGAAGCGCAGCGCAATGCGGGGGGTTAATAATTTACTTGCCTCCGCCAAACTCAAGTGCCACTATAGTAGCACTCACCAATTGAGGCATCCCCCGATGAAAACTGAACTGGTTACTACGCTTAAGCGTGAAGCAACTAAAATTCTAGCCGAACTCCATTCATCTAAAGAACCTGTGCTCATTACTGAACACGGCCTGCCTTCTGCATATCTTGTGGATGTGGAAGATTATGAGCATATGATCGAGCGCATGAAACTTCTGGAAGGAATAGCAAAAGGTGAACGGGCAATTTTAGAAGGGCGCGTTTTAACTCACGAAAAAGCCAAGGAAAAATTAAAAAAATGGCTCAAATAATTTGGACTGAGCCAGCACTGATGGATCTTGATGAAATTGCTGAATATATTGCATTAAGTAATCCACAAGCTGCATCCAATTTAGTAAATGAGGTTTTTTCAAAAGTAGAGCGCCTGGAAAAATTTCCAAAATCAGGGAAGCACCTATTGGAAATCCCGGAACTTAATTACAGAGAAGTGGTTGTAACGCCTTGCAGGGTATTTTATCGATTGGAAAAAGACTTGGTGTATATCGTTCATGTTTGTCGCGACGAAAGAAGCCTGCGTAAATTTCTTATCGAGCGCGGCAGTTTGAGTTAAGGGGCGTTGATAAATTATGTCAAAAGGTCATCTTATCCAACCCGAAACAAATAAAAACAACCAAGAAAAAACGCTTTTTGTTAAGGCTATAGATAAAGGCATATCGGACATCAAACAAGGTAAAACCATGTCACTCGCCGAAGCCAAAAAACGGTTGGATATAAAATAATAAACAGTAGCGGGGCTTTGAACTTACTTATGAAGCCAAGTGTTCGCATCAGAAGTGAAAGCCCAGTTTCTATCGGAATCTCTTTTTGCTCGAACCTTGGTTACATTTACGGAATATATATCTGATGTATCTGTGATGAGCATTAATTCAGGAATAAATGTAATTTTTTCATTATTGGTTTTTACATTTCCATCTGGATAAGTAATTGTCTTGTTAATATCAATGATTAATGCAGAATAAGAACACCATCCTAGTATCAATTCCTTGGATCTTTCTATGGTGTAATTTGAAGTTTGATACCACTTGTGGTCTGGCTTTTGAGGGTTATATCTGATTGTCTTAATTTCGTATTCTTTCCCTATTTCAAATTTAAGAAGCTCAGACATATCGGACAAAGGCTCTTCATATTGAATGATGCCTCCATTTTCCCAGTATTTGTGTGTGAACAAGCCTGCATAGCTTATTGAATTGCTGAGCAGACCCTCTTTGGCTATGAACGGACCTTCAAGCCTACGGATTCCACGGTTAAAATCCATCTTCCCTACAGAATCGGTATAAATAAATCCTTCGGCTAACGATTCGGCGTTTGGGCAGAAGTATTTGTTATAAATTGGCTTATGATATTTCAGTAAAAAAATTGTGGTACAAGTAATAACAACCACAAAAAAGATAATAATTTTCATAGATATTCCTTTGAAGGCGCCATTTCAGGTATTACCAAGAAACTGCTAGCCAAAATCTGTGTATCAAACTCGTAACTCTGAAGGCAACACTTGCTCGTTATGTATTATTGCTTCTTTACGCAATGTCTGAGTGAAACTATTTGCTTTAAATTTAATGTAAGCATTAGTCGGCCAATTTATTACAATATGCCATGCATATGTACTATAACCATTTTGATAACTGAATTGCTCACGCACAATTTCATGGATTGATGGAGGAGTAATACCAGCACTGCATGATTTATAATCCAACGCCATTTCTAAATCGGTAATCCCCTCAAATACAAGAGTCGCTGGCGAAATTTTGAAATTAAACGTACTGTCATCTCCACGCAACCACTCAGAAATATAGTCAATATCAAGTTCCAAGTTACCAGATCCATGTTCTGATTCTACGATTTTGAATCCATGAATAGGATTGTCGTGCCAACTGTAATCTTCGAATTTCATAAAACTCTCATTTAGACATAATAGTTATTCAACCGCTTAGCGTCGGATTTAAGAATTTTTTACCACAGGCCCCAATAGCTTATTGATCGCTTCAACAACTTCGTTCCAATTTTTTAAGTCTGGCGGTCTGTTTAGCGCACGCGCTAAAGATAATTTTCTTTCTTCGTGTTCTCTTTCCAACGCAGGTAGATCAATACTTATGTGCGGAATAGGATTATTAGTTTTTAATTCCTCAATTCGATTTGACATTTCAGTCATAAGTCGACTGTGAAAATCCCTTACTTCCTCTTCAAATTGAGCCAGGGGCATCATGAAATCTCCACTCACAGCCGTCCATGGTTGAATTCCATCAATTTCCATAGACTTATTATCCCAGCGGATATGTATTGTATCATCAGCTCTCCACAGCCATATATTTTGGCCATAGCTTAAATGGGCCGCAGAAAGCTTTCTGCAACTATTCCACCATTGAGTAGCCAAATAATATAATTCTTCTGTCTCCTCATCATCAGTAGAATTAAAAACATTCCACAATTTATTTTCCCAAGATTCGGTACTTTCTTGACTCTCGATATATTGCAGAAGCTCAGCAGGAATCGGCTGTAAAACATCAACCAAGATTTCCAACAAATCCTCATACAAACGTACAACCTGGTAATCTACGTACGGGCAATTAATATCCAGTTCGGAATATGCTTTTTTCCAATGCAGGAGTATTTCTTTAGATGAACGAAATAACTGCTCCTCACCTACATTCATATAATAAATGCCGTCTGTTAACCCGAACCAATGCAGATTTAACTCAGGCTCCTCTCCCCAAGGCATTACTTCTTTGAGAGGTTTTATTTTAAATTCGAAGAGAGCCATATTTATTATTCACTATTCACAAATCCACTTAACACAATCATCCATGGTTCAACCAACAATCACCAGCTATTGACCATGGGGGCATTCGTTAATTTTGTTCTACCCCCAAATGATTATTTGCAAAGCACTCAGCCAATTAACCATTTAAGATAGCGTCTGCAATGGTTTTCATATTCTCTGGGCAGTACTGATCCAGTCTCATTCGGCTAACGTTTGATTGGCGCTTTTTGCAGCAAATAAACACAGGCCATCCAAATACTCGTTAATCTTGTTAATACTTTCAAATCCACCTGATTTCTCAATGTACGCTCGTATAATTTTTTCAGTAACAGATCTGTATTCTTTAATAGTGCTTCCGCTGTCGGCCCTTCGAAGTTCATTTAAAGTTTTGCCACTGTGCACGATTGCGCTTCTATCGTCATACATATTATTTAAAGTTCGCTTAATACCCATAGGGTCTTCATTTTCAAGCAAATTAGCACCTCTCAATGCAAGTCTAAATTTCAATTCATCTCGTTCGTTAGCTAAAAGTAAAGATTCAAGGCATATCGTAAAATCAATCACAGAATCTTCGGGGGACGTTCTGGATAAGCTAGATAAATATCTATTGACTACCACATTAAAAATATTTTTATAGCCAGAAACATTCTCCAGTCTGAGCAGATTTGTAAACAATGACTTAACTTTTTGAAGATCTGACTCGGTGAATTCAGAAGATTCATAAAACTGCCAAGGTTTTGATGTTTCAAAGTGCCATTTTCCACTGACTCCCACAATCGATATTAAATCTATTGGCTCACTATATGAAAACTTGGCAACTACATCAGATGACAAGCAGAACCGGAGCGACATAATTAATAGATAAAGGTGCTTTTCGTGATGAAGAGGATGTGGATTTCCTCTCTGTATAATTGTATCCCAACGAATCATATGCGTAGACGAACGAATTTCCCCGAGGGTATATCCATTAATCAAATCGAAATCTGACAAGATGTATGCATTTTTGTGCCTATCAGAAAATATCTCTATAGAAAACTCATCAGAAATTCTAAAATTTTCAATCTTTGATTCGAACCCAATCAAAGGAGTATTCATAATAACTTTAATTGACTTTGACTTTCTGGGATTAATGTATTTTCTGTAAGATTCAATTAATTCGTTTTCAGTGCACTCTATTTTAAGTTTCCGCTGAAAAATATCGATTATAGGATATACAACCAGTGCTTCTGATCCGCTGACGTAAGCTCTAACTGTTTGCTCTAAATCATAATCCAGCTTCCTTCCCTTTTCATCCGAAAACTCAGGTAAATCAATAAATTTATTTTCAAACATAAATGTCAGGTAATTTGACAAACTTTCAAGCACAGAATAATTCTTTGACCACCCACTGATGTCACGGTAAAAATTAATATTCGATAACTCCTCAATATTTTCTTCTTTTACCTGATTGCCAGTTATTATTTTTCGCATTCTTCGTTTTGTTGGTAACCTGCCATCTGGAAAAGCGCTTGAAATTAACTTAAGCACGTCGTGAGCCGCGGCCAAAAAAAGCAGATCTTCTTGTCGCTCTAACTGAGTAGTATCATGCGCTCCACTGCTCTTCATGTCAGCAAAATCCTATGAATAATCAGGGTCCGAGGGAAATTAAATACTAACACCAAACAACACAATCAATTTTTAATGCACAACCTTCCATTCTTCGATTAACTCTTCAGTAACATCACCCCTATAACACAACGGAGATTTTCCACCCGGTTTACTGTAAGCGCCTGCCATTTTTCATTAGATCGTAAGGGCATGGACATTGACAGAATAATTTCGAATAGATTCTTGAATTAGCACTGCAGCAATTTCGTCATCCGTTAGATTGAAGTCGGCGCGAGAATGGGTTGCGACGAAAATCACGAACAGCATTAAACCAATTTTTATAAATGCTTTTACAGAACCGCTTTCTGGTTTGCATTCGAATATAAACATATTAATTGCCACTCAAATGCAAACGATTATCCCGCATAAAGGCGAGGCCAAAAGCAAAACCAGCCTCTTACTTCAGCAAAGGCCTTGCGACCATAGCAGCACCTACTCGCCTCATCAATTACACCGCATTACCTAAAACATCAGCCCTTGGCACAAATCCCCAAACAGGTGTATAGTCCCCACAACCGGTCAACAATCCGGCCAAAATTATCTATAATTAAGTCAACTAGACATAATAAACTATCAAAAATTATATAGTTACATAAATACAAACCGGCCAACAAAGTGGCCAAAATTGAGCTTGGAAAGCTATGGCTACATCCATAATGGATATTGCTCCTTTTATTCCCGGCGATAAATCGCTGGAGGCGTTACATTTGCCTGATAAGGCGGTTGCCTTGATTAGTCAATCGGCGCGGCTTGCGGGGCAGGTTTCTTTTCCGACAATGCAGACGATTGAGCGGTATATGGCGGCGGTTAATTCTTATTACTCGAACCTGATTGAGGGCAATGCAACTCGTCCGCATGAAATTCGTGCGGCGTCGCGGGGGGATTACAGCGCGGATCCAGTGAAGCGGGATTTGCAGTTGGAATCCTTGACGCATATGCAGGTTCAGGAATGGATGCTGGAACAAAAGCCTGATCTCGACAGGATTTTTACGCCGGAATTTTTTTGCCAATTACACCGAATTTTTTATCAAGGTATTCCGGAAAATTTGTGGATGATTAAAGATCAGCAAGGAAAACTCGTTGATAAAGTTATCCCCGGTGAGTGGCGAAAAAAATCCGTTATTGTTGGGCAACATATTCCGCCAGATGCAACTGACCTCGACAATTTAATGAAAAGGTTTTGCGAAACCTACCACCCCAAAAAATTTAGTGGCGATAAAAAAATAATTGCGGTTATGGCAGCACATCATCGATTTTTGTGGATACATCCCTTTATTGATGGCAATGGCCGTGTTGGACGCTTATTTACCGATGCTGCACTAAAAGCGCTGGGCTTGGAAAGTTATGGCATTTGGTGTTTAAGTCGCGGTTTGGCGCGATCATCCAGCCAGTATAAATTATTGCTATCCAATGCGGATGCACCGAGACAAGGCGATTATGATGGGCGAGGCCAGCTTACCGAAAAAGGTCTTGGCGATTTATGCAGTTTCATGCTGGATCAAGCAATGGATCAAGCAACTTATATCAGCGAATTGCTTGAACTCCCGAAAATGCGAAAACGAATAGAGTCCTATGTGATTGCACGAAATGATGATCGCGTTGCAGGTATCAGTGCACCATTAAAATCAACTGCTGCATCGATTCTTTTTACCGCCTTTCAACAAGGCGAAATAGAAAGAGCACACGCAATTGAGCTTTGCGCTATGTCAGAACGCAGCGCGCGTCGATTGCTAAGTCAATTAAAAAGCGAAGGTTTATTGAGTGAAACCAGCAGCAAATCGGCGCTGCGGTGGGAAATACCCGAGCATGCTGAACCCTGGTATTTTCCGCAATTGATTTGAATGCAATTAACTTGGGAACATAAATCCAGTTACTTGCCGAAGGAAAATGCTCAACATGAATTTCTCCTCGACGACCGAAATAAGTGACATGGCGGCCTGCAATCCAAACCATATAACCTATGCAACCTGCTGCTTGCGATAATTTTTTAAATTCCGGGTACATCACTTCGCCGCGTTGTGCGCCGCGAATTGCTGCTTTTATTCCATCTGCATTAAAATTTTCAGCGATTGAATTGTCACTGGGTAAATCCAGTGTATGAACTTCACCGGAGGGTAAATAATAAGTTGTGCGTTGCGCGCGGTAGTCCGCGTAATAGGATTCAACACCGGTATCCATTAAAGCTTTTACAATCTCACCGAAATTGGCTGTGCCATTGTTAGATGCAGCTGCGCATTGCTCGATAATTTGACGTGTGGTTTGCATAATAACTCCGAATAATTAATTTACAGGAATTTGTTTAAGTTGATGAGTAATTACCAGATCACGCAATAGAGTTAATAAATTTTCACGTGCTTCCTGGCTCAAATGCCCGAAATAAAAATCATCGTTTTCATCGGCCAACAAAGCCAATTGCGGTACTAGCTGCTGACCTTTTTTGGTCAGTGCCAACACTTGGGTTTTGGCGCTTTCATCTGTGTAACGTCGTTCAACCAATCCTTTTTCTTCCAATCGGGCAATCACTTTTGATGCAGCACTTTTCGTCATCCCCAATGCATCAATCATGCTCGCATGGGAAGTCAGCTCACCGTCAAATAAAGTTCGCAAAGCTACCCACTCCGTCACACTGATCCCTTTCGCCACCAGGCGTTTTTCAAAGCTGGCCGATACATGATTGGATACAAAACGCATCCAAAACCCTATGTGGGCATCCAGCGGATTAGGTTGATCTGATTTTTTCGAGGTAATTTTTTTGTATGCCATATTGGTTTCCACGGAAACTTTTTTGATATTATTGTTTCCACGGAAACAATGTCAATAAAAAAGAAGCAAGCCGGATTTATGCCTGCTCCAAAAAAAGCATTTACAGTTCTTCACCTTCATATTTGTCGAAAGCCAAAAGCTTTCTTCGACAATAAATGAAATTCAATATTTGGAGACTGGTATGAAATTTATGTTTTTAATTTATCTTGATGACACAACATTTTTGGCAATGACTCAGGAACAGCGGGATGGATTTATTAATGCGATGCTGGATTACGATGACCAATTGATTGAAAGCGGTCACTATATTATGTCAGAGCCGTTGAAGGCACCGGGTGATGCCATTACGGTTAGAAACTGGAATGGTGAACTGACATCAACCAACGGACCCTTTATGTATACACCGGAGCATCTGAGTGGTTTTTTTTGTTATTCAGGCACGGGATATTAATGAAGCTGTCTCGCTTGCTTCAAAAATGCCTCTGGCAACTCTGGGATCAATAGAAGTGCGCCCACTGGATATTATCGAACGGCAATAATCTATTCATGAACACTGGAAACAAAACGGCCCTTGCTTCCTTTTATTAGCCGTTTTGCCCGCCAAAACTCCGAAATCTGACCTCAAATTGCAAAACAATAGGAATAAACTCCTTTTCCCTAGGGCAATTTCGATCAACTTACTGTATATTGCGCCGCTATTTTCTAACCTACCCTTTTTACACAACCTGTTACGGAAAGAGTCCTATGTCTGCTGACTTATCAACTTACAGAAATATCGGTATTTTCGCCCACGTGGACGCCGGTAAAACCACCACCACCGAGCGTATCCTCAAGCTCACCGGTAAAATTCACAAGATCGGTGAAGTTCACGAAGGTGAATCCACCACCGACTTCATGGTTCAGGAAGCTGAACGTGGTATTACCATTCAGTCAGCAGCTGTGACCTGTTTCTGGAAAGGCACACGCTTTAACGTTATCGATACCCCCGGACACGTTGACTTCACCGTTGAAGTGTATCGTTCATTGAAAGTTCTCGATGGCGGTATCGGCGTATTCTGTGGATCTGGCGGTGTTGAACCCCAATCTGAAACCAACTGGCGTTACGCGAACGACTCCAAAGTTTCCCGTTTGATTTTCGTCAACAAACTTGACCGCATCGGTGCTGATTTCTTGCGTGTAACCGAGCAAGTGAAAAAAGTTCTGGGCGCAAAACCATTGATCATGACCTTGCCTATCGGCCGTGAAGACACCTTCGTGGGCGTGGTTGATCTGCTCAGTAAAAAAGCTTACGTTTGGGATGACTCAGGCCAACCCGAAAACTACACCATCACTGATGTGCCTGCCGACATGGTGGATGATGTTGATATGTATCGTGATCAACTGATTGAAAACGCAGTGGAAGTGGATGACGACCTGTTGATGGCTTATATGGAAGGTGAAGAAATCTCGATAGAAGACATCAAGCGTTGTGTTCGTAAAGGTTGTCGTGATCTGGTGTTCTTCCCAACTTATTGTGGTTCTGCTTTCAAGAACAAAGGTATGCAATTGTTGCTGGATGCCGTTGTTGATTACTTGCCTAACCCGACCGAAGTTAACCCACAACCTTTGACTGACGAAGAAGGTAACGAGACTGGCCAATACGCAATCGTTTCTGCTGAAGAGCCATTCCGTGCACTCGCGTTCAAAATTATGGATGACCGTTTCGGTGCTCTGACTTTCTGTCGTATCTATTCTGGCGTGTTGAACAAAGGCGACACCATTCTCAACTCTTTCACCGGCAAAACTGAACGTGTTGGCCGTATGGTGGAGATGATGGCGAATGAACGTACCGATCTGAACACCGCACAAGCGGGTGATATTGTTGCATTGGTAGGTTTAAAGAACGTACAAACCGGTCATACACTCTGCGATCCGAAATTCCCTTGTACTCTCGAGCCGATGGTATTCCCTGAGCCAGTCATTTCGATTGCGGTTACACCAAAAGACAAGAGCATGATCGAGAAGATGGCGACAGCTATCGGTAAGTTGGTTTCTGAAGACCCGACCTTCCGTGTTGAAACCGATCAGGATTCAGGCGAAACCATTCTGAAAGGTATGGGTGAGCTGCATCTGGATATTAAAGTTGACATCATGAAACGTACTTATGGTGTGGAACTGAACGTAGGTCAACCACAAGTGGCTTACCGCGAAACTATTACTCGCGAAATCGAAGACTCTTACACTCACAAGAAGCAATCCGGTGGTTCGGGTCAATACGGTAAGATCGACTACCGCATTCGTCCAGGCGAAACCAACTCCGGATTCAAATTCAAGAGCGTGGTTGTAGGTGGTAGCGTTCCGAAAGAATTCTTCCCTGCAATTGAAAAAGGTTTTGAATCCATGATGGGCACTGGTCCATTGGCTGGCTTCCCCGTGTTGGACGTTGAAGTTGAATTGTTTGATGGTGCGTTCCACGCCGTGGACTCATCAGCCATAGCGTTTGAAATTGCGGCCAAAGCAGCATTCCGACAATCCATGCCAAAAGCAGGTCCACAGTTGCTTGAACCTATCATGAAAGTAGACGTGTACAGCCCTGAAGATCACGTAGGTGATGTGATCGGTGACTTGAACCGTCGTCGCGGCATGATCTCGGGTCAGGAAGCCAACGTCACTGGTGTACGCATCAAAGCAGATGTGCCTCTGTCAGAAATGTTTGGTTACATCAGCACCTTGCGTACCATGACTTCAGGTCGTGGTCAGTTCTCCATGGAGTTTTCACACTACTCTCCATGCCCTGCCAACGTTTCTGAAGCCGTGATTGCAAAAGAGAAAGAAAAGAAAGCAGCTCTTGCTAAAAACTAAGTTGGTAAGCTAGCTGTGAAAAGCCCCGCCAGTGAAACTGCCGGGGTTTTTTTATTTCAGGATAAGCCACATCAGACTTTCTATAATCGGTTAATCAATTTGCAGGTGAATCATGCACCCGTTCAAAATAATTATACTGTTCGTTTTTTTATTGGCGGGAATTACAAACGCAGATACATCACCAAATGCCAAAAAAATCATCAAGGATTTTTATCGCAGCTATTTGGATTATCACTTACACAAAACACCGGATACCAAACTGCCAAAGCTAAAATTCTCAAATGCATTTTTAGCAGACATCGAAAAAAATTATGCAATCTGCTCTGAATATGCAACTGGTGTATGTGGCTGGAATGCGTCTGGAGACGAATATTTGAATACACAGGAAACTGATCCAAAATTAAACTACGAAAATTCAGCCATTAGTGTTACCGAAATTACCGGCAATATTATTCAAGTCAGTCTCAATGTTTTCCCAAGTGCCAAAGATGCCTATTACGACAAAATAATCAGATTCAAGATGATTCAGGAAAACAACATATGGGTAGTCGATGATATTGCGTACGATGAAAAGAACGAATCATCCGTGCGCGAATATATTCGCCAAGAGAATGCAGAATATCTTGCCAATCCTGATCCTGATTCAAAAGTCATTTATCGACTACTGATAGATCAATCAGTGCAACCAAAAGTCACTGATCAAAAATGAAATTAAAAGGGCGCAGCAATTGCGCCCTTTTAATTAACAGCAAAAATTTATTTAAAAACTTAATTCTTTTTCAACATCCTGAAGTTTACGTCTGGCTAAGGCCAGGTTTGCTTTGGCTTTATCCAGTACATAATAAATAAACACACCTTCTTTTCGCGACATAGGGCGAATCAAGTGGTAATGCTTACCGAGGGTAATTAAAATATCCTCGATCACATCGTTTAAGCCAAGTGAACGCATGGTTTTCAATTTGGCGCGAACCACTTCAGTATTACCTGCTGCAGCCACCTCCAAATCGACCCCCGTTCCCGCCGAACCCAACATCATGCCACTACTTGAATCCACAAGGGCACAACATAAACCTCCATCCAACACTAAAAGTTCTTCCAAGCTTTGTTTGATAGTAGCCATAACCTATTCCTGACAGTTGATTGTTGATAAACACTTTCTTACTAAAAAAACTAACTTGATTCCTCAGATTGCTGAATTGCATTACGCAAGCCAATTGTGGTCAAGGGCCAATCGTTCCAATACAATTTGCTTGAATTTGCAAAAGTAATTAACAACATTGTTTCTCCGCAAGCATGTATGCAAATAGTACCTTTGGCGTGCTGTACGTAAATATTTTTTACGCCACCGATTGCATCGAAAATTTTCCCGTTGCGATTATGAAGCGCCCAATAATCGCGAGCACCTTCCGCCATCACATCAAACTGACTTTCACAGGAAGTTGACAGACAAATCATGCCTGTATCTATAGCGACAAGTGCGCAAGCAATTATTCCAGGTGCCTTTGCAACTTTATGCAATTCCAATTCTATCAATTGATAATTCAAATGTTTTTTAACCTTTTGCCTATTTCACTGGAGCGATATATAACCTGCGCCAACACCGCTGATTTATCCGCTACAACATTCAGAACGTGACTAATACCTGCCAATTCCAAATAGGTAATATATACAAAACCATTTTCAGTATTCACTGTGATGCTTTTACTGGCACCAATATGAACTTCTTGCGTTACTACTGAACCAATCGCCGCAATAGAGCTCGACATAGCTGCAATACGCGATGGATCAAGCGATCCCGAACTGACCAAATCAAAACCATCAACGCTGGCAATAACAACCGCTAAAACACCATTCTGTTCGCTTAAAAGATTACTACATTCATCTTTTGCGGCTTTAACAATATAGTCTGCAATATTCATAGTTTCCTTAATCGCTAGATTAATTTTTCAATCATTAAATTAATTCTGCTTCAGTCTGCGCCATCAATATAGAAATCAGTGAATTCACATCGTCTGCATGACGAACATCAACCGGAATAACAGGAATAATTAAATTTCGATTTTCAAGCGCAACAGAAAAATCGTCCAGTGATGGATGGCCATGTGTTTCTGTGCGACCCACACCAATGACACAAGGTATGGTTAATAGCTCTTGTGCAAATCCATTAATATAAAGATTCAAATCTGCAATAGGATCGGGGCGTGAATTATCAATAAGGATAATGATGCCAAACGCATCCTTAACCAATATCTTCCACATAAAATCAAACCGCGCTTGTCCCGGCGTACCAAACAAACGTAAACGATCACCATTCGCCAGATTTATTTGTCCAAAATCCAAACCGACTGTAGTTGACTCCTTGTTAATGGTTTCATCTGTATTGGCCACATCTGTTTTAACTGGTGGTGATTCGCTAATCGCCGCAATTGCGGTGGTTTTTCCTGCGCCAGTTGTACCAGTAAATACCAATTTATATTCTTTCATCGCATCATTCTCTTTTTATTATGATTGACCGATTCCCAATCGCGATTTCAATAACGACAGAAATGTTTTTTTGGATTCAACTTGTTGTATATGCCTGGTTCTAACAGGCTGGGTTGCTTTAATCTCTGCCGTTATCAAATCATGATGTTCAAGTAATGTTATAAATTGCTGACAAAATTTTTCACTTTGGCCTGATAAGGTGACAAGATTATCAATGGTTTTAGTCCCGCGACTTAAATAAACCGCTAGCAATGTGAAATTTTTATTCTGCGAAAGCAGTTTGTTGGATGGCCATTTTTTAAGGCCGTATAATTTTTTGGAAACAGGAGCCTCGTCAGATATTAGTGGTGCACTACCAATATTGGTTTTAATCAGAATTAAAGTATCGACCAACTCATCAGCACGGAAAGGTTTAAAAAATGCGTGACCAGTATAACTTTCGCCACGACGCTTGATCATGATTAATTGAGTTGCGGGTTTAAGTACAAACGGATCGAAATTTTTTTCTGCGTTATAAACAAGCAGGGCATCACATTCACCACTATCCACTAAAATCCAATCGCCTTGTAGCCTGGAACTGGTACGTAGAATCGTACTGATTAAATCAATTTCCGGTTTGATCAGGCCCAAACAGCCCAAACACAATTTCTCTTCCATAAAACGTCTCTAAGACCAAAAGTTAAAAGCAGTAATGACTCTGATCCTGATAGTTAACAGAGCATTACTTAAACTTATCAATCAAACATGAACTAGAGACTAGACCAATTTCGTTACTTTGAATTGCAAAACGAAGAAAATTGATTAATTTTTTTTGAGAAGTGTAAATAAATTTTATGCCTGCGCAGTTTTCATCATTATCAAAAAAAGCAGGCGTATTTTTCATTATGCGAAATAATCAAAAATCCTGTTATCGATATTTCTTTTTCAGAATGAGAGTTTTGCACGAATCAAAATTAATCGTCATTCCTGCGAAGGCAGGAATCCAGCAGTTAAAAAATTTCAATGAAATCAAAGGCTGGATCCCTGCCTTCGCAGGGATGACGAAGTGAAATTAAACAAAAATGGATTCGTGCAAAGGTCTCAGAATAAATAAAATTTTATTAAAAATTTGGTTACCAAGGTAAGACTTCGCCATTCGAATGCCAAAAAGTGCCGCTGGATTCCATATTCAAAGCCGCTATTCTTTGCGCCAGGCGTTCAGCAGAAAGTTGTGGTGATATATCACCGCGATTTCCCACCATATCGGTTGCAACAAAACCCGGATGTAAAATAGCAACGGGGATACCACGCGGTGTTAAATCGCGAGTTAACGACATACCCGCAGCATTTAATGCCGCTTTTGACATACGATATCCGTAATAACCACCGGAACCATTGTCTGCGATTGATCCCATGCGGCTGGTGATCAATGCCACTTTTGAACCTTTTTGCAAATTGCCAATTAATGCATGAGTGACTCGTAAAGGGCCAAGAGAATTAATTTGAAATTGTTGCAAGATGCTATCGAAATTTAAATTGTCCAAAGTTTCATGACGCAAAATGCCCGCGTTATTAATCAGAAGATCAATCGTCACTCCTTGCAGATGTTGTTTTAATAAAACACCACTTTCATCGGTTGCAACATCAATACCCTGAATCACCTCTGCACCTGATGCATCGAGATCATGGCTGCTTTGACGGCACACACCATAGACTTTGCACCCACCGGACAAATAATACTTAACCAGAGCCAATCCAATTCCACGGTTAGCGCCTGTAATTAAAACTGTTTGTTTCATTTTTTCTCCAATAGATTAATAGGAATATTACATCCCAAGCTTTGATAACATTCAGTAATTGACGAGCCATTTAAGCCTTATTTTCAGGAAAAACTCCAGCTGCAAATCAATATTTACTGCCACACATATACAAATGGATATTTATGCGCCAACCTGAAAGCAGGGGGATTTTCACTATCACATTTTTATTTCATACAAAGTTTTTTGGGATTTATTTTTTATTCGTTTGAACCCATTTTCGTCTGCCACACATCCCGGATTGTGAACCAAAGATGCCCCCCCCCTATCGAACCCACCAAATTACTTACAAAAAGGTTAGCGTAAAAACAAGAACCCAATCTCGTTAATAATGGAAACAACTCATATTTCACGAATTTACCGATTATTAACACTAATGAACACTTGTATACGATTAACTCACGCACATAGACT
Source organism: uncultured Cellvibrio sp. (assembly GCA_946481095.1). The sequence goes on along the minus strand of CAMLML010000090.1, from coordinate 1,656 downwards.
GCGCAACATAATTTATTAATAAAAAATTTTTTACAGGCCAGACTATGAAAACACTTTCACTTTTAACGGTGAACTTTCGTGGAGTGTGTGTTCCATTGAAAACCATGCTTTTGTCCTCACTGATTTTTGTACTGACTGCATGCGGAGCACAGGGCACCGATGATTCCGAAAGCTCGTCGAGTCAAAACAGCCATTCTGTTGCTTCTTCAGTTCCAGACGCTGGAAGCAGTAAAGCCGTTGAGAGCAGCAGTATCAGTAGCTCCAGAAGCAGTTCGATATCAAGCAGCAATTCCATTTCAAGTCTCTCGTCCAGTAAAAGTTCACAGTCCTCAATCCTGATAATGATCAGCTCCAGTTCTTTATCAGTGAGTTCTTCCAACTTGAGCAGCTCAATATCCAGCAGTTTTTCGTCATCCAGAAGCTCATCCAATAGTATTTCTTCATCCCGAAGTTCGTCTTCAAGTTCACGAAGTTCTTCTAACAGCAGTTCGTTATCAAGCAACAATTCTTCATCCGCTAACTCCAGCAGCGCGAGCAGCACCGGCCTTGCCCAGTGCGGAGCCTACGAATGGCCGAAGTATGAACCCGACCTCAACTACGACTTCCGCACTGACTTCGGACAAGTGGATACCAGCAAGTTCAAAGTCTATTACGGATGCCCGCAAAACCAGGTCGCCGGGGTTAAAACCAAAGGGCGCTTTGCTTTCCTTTGGGGACCAAACCGCAACCCGAGTATCACCGATGCTGACATAGATCGTGTACTCACCAACCTCAATGAAGATGCGGATTACATCCACAATGTGATGGGTTGGCCAGTCGATAAACTGCAAGCCGAAGGTTACTTCAGCAATATCTACCTTTATGGTTCAGGCCTGTGTACCGACAATGCCTCCAACACCGAGAAAGGCGGATGGCAAAGTGGTATCAACGGTTATCCGATGGTGTTGTTGTCTTACTACCCCGTTGTCACACCCAGTGAGCGCGGTGGTATTACCCATGAGTTTATCCATACCATCATGGCCACCCGTGGAAACAAGTCTGCCTGGTTCAACGAAGGGGGTAATACCTGGTTACAAATGAATCTTGAAGCATCCCGTAATAACAGTTACGGCGTGGGCTTCCTGGATGCCACCTCCTTCCTGGCGCCCCATATGCCGATCGAGAACTACAGCGGCTGGCTGCAAGACGGCACTTTCGGTGGTCCCGATGCTGAAGGCGTAAACAGAACCAGTGGCGGCCAACAGATCTCCACATGGCGTGATTATCTGGGCGGCAACCAATACAACTCTGCATTCCCGCACTTCCTTGGGGTACATGTTTCCAAAGGTGCCAATGGCTGGCTTTGGGCGAAAGGTCCTTACAAACATGTTTTGCGATCACTCGCTACCGGTGTTGGAGAAGATCAAATCCGCCGCATGATTATGGAATTCCGTGCACGTCAGGCCATGGTGGATTTCGGGCCATGGAGCAACGGTTTCAAAGTACCGATCAACGACAACTGGGGCCGAACCATTGGGGCTGAAGAGATTCCGGGCGGTATTTTGCAGGAGCCTGCAGCGCACCGTCTGACTTTCTATGCAGCCAGCACACTCAGTGGCGATACCCTGACACCGGCCACCGACACCCTGCCCGGCTGGTCCGGTGCCAACCAGATTC
>CAMLML010000089.1 GCA_946481095.1 uncultured Cellvibrio sp. | reverse complement strand
AAACACCCTCTCCCCAGCCCTCTCCCATCAAGGGAGAGGGAGCAGCTTTGAGTTCTGAAAGAAAAAAGGGATAAGCTTGAAAGAAATGAGTTCAAATAAAACTTTGAACAGAACCAATTCTCATCTTCCATAAATGGAGAGGTGGCAGATTTGAGTTCTAAAAGAAATGGAATATAAGCTTGAAAGAAAAGAGTTCAGGTAAAACTTTGAACAGAACCAATTCCCCTCTCCCCTTGTGGGAGAGGGGCAGGGGAGAGGGGTAAAACTCCAAAAGAAATTCAATCTTCCAAATCAAACATATTTAAAAAGAACTTAATGCAAAAAATCATCCGCCAACGCAAAACGTTTGAAAACACAGAGTTTCCACAAACAATTCCCCCGTTACTACAACGCATCTATTCCTCTCGTGGCATCAAACACGAAAACGAATTGCAATATTCACTCGCACAATTATTAAAGCCCAACTTCAAAGGATTGGATGAGGCCGTTGCTATTTTGGCGGATGCAGTAGTTGCGCAAGCGAAAGTTATGATCATCGGCGATTTTGATGCGGATGGTGCAACCAGTAGTGCGTTGGGTGTGTTGGCCTTGCGTGCGATGGGATTAAAAAATGTTGATTTTTTAGTGCCTAATCGTTTTGAATTTGGTTATGGATTAACACCGGAAATTGTTGCAGTGGCAGCAGCGCAAACGCCGGATGTGATTATTACAGTCGATAACGGAATATCGAGTATCGAAGGTGTGAATGCGGCGCGTGAGTTGGGAATCGCCGTCATTATTACCGATCACCATTTGCCGGGAGAATTTTTACCTGACGCTGATGCCATAGTGAATCCCAATCAACCTGGTTGTCCGTTCCCAAGTAAAAATTTAGCGGGTGTTGGTGTGATTTTTTATGTGATGAATGCACTGCGTGCAGAGTTGCGTTCGATGGGTTGGTTTGCGGAAAGTGGAATTGCCGAACCCAATATGGCAAGTTTTTTGGATCTGGTTGCATTAGGAACCGTTGCTGATGTGGTGCCACTCGATCACAACAATCGTGTATTAGTGGCTCAAGGTTTGGCGCGCATGCGTGCAGGCCAGGCGAGGCCGGGAATTAATGCGATGCTGGAAGTCGCCGGTAGAACGCCGAATAAATTGGTCGCCAGCGATTTGGGTTTTGCCATAGGTCCGCGTTTAAATGCGGCTGGTCGATTGGATGATATGTCGCTGGGTATTCAATGTTTATTGTGTGAAACACCCGCGTTAGCTCGCGAGATGGCGTTGCAACTGGATGAATTAAATCGCGATCGCAAAGCGATTGAATCCGGCATGCAACAAGAAGCAATTCGTATGCTGCAAAAACAATTGCACATGGATGAAAACAATTTGCCTTGGGGTTTATGTCTATTCGATGAAACCTGGCATCAGGGTGTGATTGGAATTTTAGCTTCGCGTATTAAAGACAAATATCACAGACCAACGATTGTGTTCGCTGATGCTGGCGATGGCTTGATAAAAGGCTCAGCGCGTTCTATCCCCGGGTTGCATATTCGCGATGCGCTGGATGTGGTGGCAAAAAAACATCCAGAGCTTCTGGAAAAATTCGGCGGTCACGCCATGGCTGCTGGTATGAGTCTGCAGCGAAAAGATTTCGAGGCTTTCGCAAAAGCTTTTGATGACGAAGTGCGTCGCCAATTGACCGAAGCGGATTTGCAGGCTGTGATTCAAACTGACGGTGAGTTAACTTCGAATGAGTTATCTATGCAACTAGCCAATCAATTGCGTGATGCAGGACCTTGGGGGCAACACTTCCCTGAGCCTGTATTTGAAGGTGATTTTTTTGTTCTGCAACAAAAATTGGTTGGTGATAAACATTTAAAACTGATGCTGTCGCTAGATCAACAACAAGCTGGTTGGGTAGAAGCTATTGCATTTAATATTGATCCAACACTGTGGCCAAATAATGCAATCAAAAAAATTCATGCAGTTTATAAATTGGATATTAACGAATATCGCGGTAATTATTCTCTGCAGTTATTGATTGATTATTTGCAAGCTTGTTAGGCAAATCCCCCCCCATCTTTCAAAAACGGCAACAAACGCAAGCTGATACGTCTGGGCCTAAAATCCAATAAACGTTCAATGGTAATTTTCGGGGCCAGGTATTGATCGTAGTAATCAATGGCATTTTGTTTGAGTTGCCGTTTCTCCTGATGGCTCATCTGCATTGCGCGTTCGATTGCATAAAGCAACGATTCTTCATTTTCAAACACCAAACAATTTTTTCCATCTTCCAATGCCGGATAAAACATTTCCGGGTACTGAATAATCGGAATGCTGCCAACCGCCATAGCCTCGATTGTATTATGTGACATAGGGTATCGTACGCCGGGGCATGCCAGAAAAAATTCGCTGAGTGCCAGAGTTGCTAACCACTGTTCGGGTGCAACTTTGCATTGACGATTGTTCATTAACACCAGCAGATTTAATTGCAGATCCTGTGCGATTTCCAAATCGTCCTGATTGCTGAGTATTAACAATTTTTCAGCAGACAAATGTTTTTGCATTAACGCAAAAATATCACTGCGGGTGAGTTTTTGATAAATCTCACGAATGCTGGATTTATTATATTTTTCTGTTTGTGCATCACCACCAAAGAATATTCGCCAGTGCTTGGGAGTGGAGCGCAAGCATTCCAATTGTTGATCCTGCCCCGTGGCATAAATTGCCGGGAACATGGGGAAAGGCATAGGAAAGCAAGGATCGCTGGTTTGATAATCCGGTTTAAAATTCACATGAATAATTTTGCGTGCTTTCGCCATCAAACTGGAAAAATGTTTGTCAGTCACCAACAAGTAGTCATCCGGCAGGTCAGAGGTTTTTTCCAATACCGAAAATTGTTCCTGCAAACAAAAGGCTTTTTGTTTTTCCTGGATATTGCCGAGAAATAAATAATTATCGCGCAGCACAGGATAAAATCCGGCGCGCACAAAATAGATAAATAAAGAATAAAAACGTCGCCCTTGTGGGCCATCGATGCGGGTATCTTTAAAATCCAGTATTACCAGCGGTTTATTGCTTGGGATTTTGCGGTTTTGTTGCGCTAACCATTGGCGATATTGCCAATAACGCTGGAAATAAAAAACCGGTTTGATGCGTTGCAGATTGCCATCCAGTTGATGAGCGATTTTGGCGAGTTGTAAATGATTGGATGCCATACAGACCTCCCGATGACCAGTTTGTAGTCTAGCGGGGGTCTATTACAAAATTATGGCGCTAGCATTTTTTCAAGATGAGGAAATACATTCGCCAATACCTTCGGTTGTGCTGCCTCGGTAGGGTGAATACCATCGTTTTGCATCAATTCGGTATGGGTGGCAACACCTTCCAATAAAAAGGGTACCAGCGGCAATTCATATTCGTCTGCTAATTGCGCATAAATGGCGACAAAAGATTGCGTATAACGTTCACCATAATTGGGTGGAATTTGAATGCCGACCAATAAAGTTTTGGCACCGGTTTTGTCGATCATTTTGATCATATCGTTAAGATTTTTTTTGATCATACCAATCGGTTGTCCGCGTAATCCATCATTGCCACCCAATTCCAAAATGACAATCTGCGGCTGATGACTTTTCAACAGTTGCGGTAATCGTGCTTTGCCGCCAGTTGTAGTTTCACCACTCACACTGGCATTAATGATCTTGATTGAATTTTTTTTCGTTAATTCCTGTTGGAGCAAAGCTACCCATCCTTTTTCCACATTAATACCGTAGCCCGCGCTCAGGCTATCACCCAAAACCAGAATGCGGGTTTCATTTGCATGGGCATAACTGACAAATGTCACAAGGAGTAAAAACAAGTAAATTCTGAAATGGCGCATAGAGTTGATACCCCTAAATCACTAGAATGAAATCCAATTAAACTATTCGTACGTCCAATAGAGTACAGATTTATTTCACATCAGGAAACTTATCAGGAAAAAGCATGACAGATTCCATCGAATGCCCCGTAATCGAAGACCCTGTAATCGAAAGTCCCGTAATTGTTGAAGCAAAAGCTATTACCAAACGAGTTGAAACGCAAGAAGGCGAGCTGGTGATTTTGCATCCGGTTAATATGAGTGTTGCACAAGGTGAATCACTTGCCATCACCGGTGCATCGGGTTCAGGTAAATCCACTTTGTTAGGTATATTAGCCGGTTTGGATTTGCCAACAACTGGCGATGTGATTATTAATCAGCAAATTATTACCAATATGGATGAAGAGGGCAGGGCAAAAGTCCGCGCAGATTATGTGGGATTTATTTTTCAATCCTTTCAATTGTTACCTGGGCTGACTGCTTTGGAAAATGTAATGCTGCCGTTGGAATTGCGCGGCGATAAACAAGCCAAAAGCAAAGCTGAAAACTTTTTAACACGCGTGGGGTTGGCACAACGCTTTCAGCATTACCCACAACAATTGTCGGGTGGTGAACAACAACGCGTGGCGATTGCCCGTGCATTTGCGTGCGAACCTAAAATTCTGTTTGCCGATGAGCCAACCGGTAATTTGGATTCGCATACCGGCGAAAAAATTATCGAATTATTATTTTCGTTAAATGCTGATCAGGGAACCACCTTGATTTTAATCACTCACGAAGAACGATTGGCACAACGCTGTCAGCGCCGCATTCAATTGGCGGCAGGTGAGTTGGTTGCAAACGAAAATTCCGCAATCAATACAGTCTCTTTCAGACACGCCGTGGATACATCCCTGTAGGCTTGACGAAAAAATCGCTTTTTTCGACAGTCTGAAAGAGAGTGTATTGGTTGCTTGAATTTGCAATAAACAGGATTAATTATGTTGTCTTTTCATTTGTTAAAACGAAATTGGCGCAGCGGTGAATTAAAACTGCTTAGCTTGTCGATTGTTCTCGCTGTTACAGTCCTAGCCGCCATTTCTGTTTTTACCTCACGTTTGCAATCCACATTAATTAACGAAAGCAATTCGGTATTGGGTGCTGATGCGGTTATTAGTGGATCAAAACCCCATAATCCGGAATGGGAATCGCTAGCAGAGCAAGGCAATGTAAAACATACTCGCTCCGCCCATTTTTCATCAATGGTATTCGCCGGTGATGAAATGCATTTGGCGTCTGTGAAAGCTGTGGATGAGCGTTATCCGCTGCGCGGTCATTTTGAAATCAGCAAGCAAGCTTTTACTTTCGAGCAATCAGCGATTGAAAAAGTATTTCAAGGACCCGCGCAAGGTGAAGCCTGGGCGGATTCGCGTTTATTGCCCTTGTTAAAAATTAAGTTAGGCGATCAGGTATATGTTGGTGAATTACCTCTGAGAATTACTCATGTGATGATCGCCGAGCCTGACAGTTCCAGTCCGTTTAGTATGTTCGGTGCAAGACTCTTGATGAATTATCAGGATTTGCCTGCGACTAAAGTAATACAGCCCGGTAGCCGCATCGATTACAAATGGTTACTGGCTTCTGAATCGCAAACTGATTTGCAAAATCTGTTGGAGGAATTAAAACCTCAATTAAGCCAACACCAACGCATTCGCGATGTAAATGACTCACAAGAAAGAGTCGGGCGCACTCTGCAAACCAGTCAACAATTTTTATTGTTAACGGCGGTGATTGCGGTATTACTTGCCGGTGTAGCCATTTCAATTGCAGCGCGACAATTTTCGGATCGTCACACAGATCAAGTTGCTTTGATGAAAAGTTTGGGCGCATCGGCATCCAAAGTGCGTCAGCTGTATTTTTTCCAGTTAGTTATTTTAGCTGCGATTGCCTCGGCAATCGGTTTGTTGATTGGCGAAGCTATGCAACAACTGATTGCTATATCCGTACAAAAGGCTTATCAAATTCGTTTGGGTGATGCGCAGTGGATGGCCTATTTGCGTAGTTACGCCAGTGGATTTATTTGCTTGATTTGTTTTGCTTTACCTGCACTCTGGTATTTGCCTTCGGTATCGCCGTTGAAAATTTTGCGTCGCGAATTAAAAGTGTTGCAGCCACAAATTTGGATGCAAGGCATTTTTGCACTGGTTGCAGTCTTGCTGCTAATCATGATGTTCAGCCGCAATATGAGTTTGGCGCTAACGCTTTGCGCAGGCTTGGCAGTAGTGGTTCTGGTGAGTTTGGTGGTTGCTGCAATTTTATTGTGGTTGGCAAAAAAACTGATCAGACAATTAGGTGGTTATTGGCGTTTGGCTTTCGCGGCTATTTTGCGTAAACCCGGCCAGAGTTTGATTCAAATTATGGTGTTCTCAATTGCCATTATGTTGCTCTATACCTTGGTGATTGTGCGCACCTCTTTAATCGAAGAATGGCGAGTGCAAATTCCGCCGGATGCGCCCAATCACTTTTTGGTGAACATTCCACCAGAAAGTATGTCGTCGATTAAACAAATTTTGCAAAACAATCAGGTCAAACCAGAACCTGTCTACCCCATGATGCGCGCGCGTCTCACGCAGATTAATGATCTGGATACCACTGAAGAACAAAAAGCGCTTAGCAATGCACTGCGCCGTGAATTAAATATTACTTTCGCCAGTACGCTGGCAGAAGATAATAAAATTACTCAGGGCGAATGGTGGGACAAATGGCAGCGCTCTGAAAAAAATATTCCCGGCGTTTCCGTTGAAGAAAACACCGCCAAAGAAATTGGTTTAAAACTGGGCGATAAACTGACTTTCTCTATTGGTGGATTAATTCTACATGCTGAAGTATCCAGCTTCCGCAGTTTGGATTGGCGAAGCATGCGACCCAACTTCTTTTTTATTTTTGAACCCGGTTCGCTGGATCAATATTCGCCCACTGAAATCACCAGCATTTATTTGGCGCCCGAACAAAAAGTGGTGATCAATCAATTGCTGCAAGAAAACCCCAGCATTTTAGTCATTGAATTGGATCGCATCATCGCGCAAATCCAAAAAATTATTCAGCAAGTGAGTGACGGTGTATTGCTGGTGTTGTTTCTCACCCTGGCCGGCGGCTGTTTGGTGTTATTTGCCGCAGTGATCAGCAGTGTCGATAATCGCAAAAAAGAAGCGGGTTTATTGCGTGCGTTGGGCAGTTCGCGCCAATTAATTTTAGGCAGCATTTTGGTTGAATTTGCGATTCTGGGTTTCCTCGCCGGGCTTATCGCCATCATCGGTGCTGAAGTTTTGTTGCTCGGACTACAAGTCTGGGTTCTGGATACTCCGATTCAACCGCATTACCTTTATTGGCTGGCCTCACCCATCTCTGGCAGTTTGTTGTTAATGTTAATGGGATATTTTTCTTGTCGCCGGGTTGTAACTACGCCGCCATCGATTATATTGCGCGAAGCTAATTGACAACACCCTCTCCCCAACCCTCTCCCATCAAGGGAGAGGGAGCAGATTGAAGTTCTAAACAAATAGAATTTGATTTGAAAAATTGTGCGTTCAGGTAAAGCCTTGAACAAAACCAAGTCCCCTCTCCCCTTGTGGGAGAGGGGTAGGGGAGAGGGGTAAATATTTAAGAAATATCCCTATGAAACCCATTCCAAAAAGTCGCGTTCTCGAAAAAGGTATTTGGGGCATGAGTGCCCCTATGTTTGTTGATCAAGCGGTGATTTACACCATTCCGATTGTCGACATGTTTTTTCTCAGTCGTGTGTCCGATAGCGCTGCCGCTGCAGTCGGTGCGATCACGCCGTTAGTGTTTGTTGCCAACGCATTTTTGATTGTCACTGCTTTTGCGGGTGCGAGTATTGCCAATCAATTTATTGGTGCAAAAAATTATTCCAAAGGTAATGCGACTATTACGGCTTACGCTTATTTGGTGTTTGCGTTGGCTGTGATCGGCGGATTTTGTTTGAGTTACTTCGGCCCTTCAGTGGCGAGTGGCATGTCGCTGAGTGCGGAGGTTGAGCGCGATGCGCATGAATATTTATCGGTAATTGGTTGGATGATTGGCTTTTGGGGCTTTCGTGTTATCTACCAAACCATTTTAAATATTTATGGCGAGCCGCAATGGAATACTGTCAGCAATATTATTTTATTTGTAATGAACCTATTGGGTAATGCAATTGCTGTTTACGGATTTACGTTTATTGAACCCGCAGGTGTTGCAGGTGTTGCCTGGGCCAGTGTGTTTGCGGCCATCGCCAGTTTGATTTTTGTAATGCTGATTGTGCATTTTAAATTAAAATTGCATTTCCCCTGGCGTGAAGCGATTGATAATTTTCGGTTACTGATTATTCCGGTACTTGCCATTGCTGCACCCGCCATTTTGGAGCCTATGTCGTTCCAGGCTTATATGATTGCCCTGAATTGGATCGCAGCGGATGTCGGCGACCTTGCATTAAAAACCAAAATTTATGCTTACAATACTTTTTTATTTTGCTTGATGATTTCTATCGCTATAGGTATGGCGACTGAAGCCATTATTGCGCAAAGGGTAGGGCGACGCGAATTTGATTTGGTGGAGGATCAACTCAAACAAAGTTTGAAAATATCCTTGATTGGCACCAGTGCCATGGCGCTGGCCTGGTTTATTTTTCATAAACCCATTTTGCAATTGTTTACCAGTGATCCCGAGATTATTGCAATTGGCTTTTGGGCGTTTTTAATCAGTTGTCTGACTGAACCTTGGCGAACCGCGAATATCATTATCGGTAGCTCATTGCGTTGTACTGGTGACGCAACATTTTCTTCTGTTTCGGCAATTTTAATTATCTGGTTATTCTCGATTCCACTGGCTTATATTTTGGCAATTCCTTGCGGCCTTGGATTGTATGGATTATTGATTGCCGCTCTTGCAGATGAATTTGTGCGTGCGCTTATTAAATTCTGGCGTTGGCGACAAAAGAAATGGATGAACAAAGGTGTTGCGTTTCGAGAGCCGGTGCAAGGGTAAATCAATCTTGAGTACAACTGGACTTGCCAGGTTTTTCGCAAGTGTTACAGCCGCCGCAGGAGGAGGACGATTTTTTGAAAAACCATTTGTGTAATAAAAAAAACACCGCACTGCATACACAAATGGTTACGATAATTTCTTGCCACATAAAGATCACCTTTACATCAAGGCTGATGCTATTTGGTAAGTTGCCCAGGCAACCAGATAAGCAAGAGCAAATAAATAAAGTGTAAAAAACAGGGTTGATTTTAGAGAGTTGGTTTCGCGTTTTACCACAGCTATTGTTGAAATACATTGAGGTGCGTAAACAAACCAGGCCAAATAAGCAAATGCAACAGGCAGTGACCAACTGGCTGCCAGTGTTGCTCCGAGCGCTGTATCGAGCGAGTCCTCTCCAACCGCATAAACGGTACCCAGAGCGCTAACGGCCACCTCGCGTGCGCCCATTGCCGGAATCAGTGCAATACACATCTGCCAATTAAACCCCAAGGGGGCAAACAGTGGTTGCATCCAGGCACCCAATTGTCCCGCAAAGCTGTATTCAATAGCAGGGTTTGTCGCATCCACAGGAGCACCGGGAAAACTTGCCAAAAACCACAGCAGTATCGAAAGCGCCAGAATAATTGTTCCAACACGTCGCAGAAAAATCCAGGCTCGCTCACGCAGTCCTATTAACAAATGATAAGGCATCGGCATTCTGTAGCTGGGTAATTCAAGCAGCAGTGGAAACTCTTCACGTGCTGCCCGTCTACGCAATATCCAGGCAATTACTGCGGCACTGACTATGCCAGCAAAATACAAAGCAAAGAGTGTTAATCCTTGCAGATTGAAAATGCCCCACACATGTTGTTCAGGAATAAATGCAGCAATAATCAGTGTGTAGACAGGAAGTCTGGCGGAACAGGTCATCAGTGGAGCGACCATAATGGTAATAAATCTTTCACGAGGATCTGAAATGGTTCGTGTTGCCATTATTCCGGGAATTGCACAGGCGAAGCTGGAAAGCAGCGGAATAAAAGATCGACCTGATAAACCGAGACCGCGCATGGGTCTGTCCAGCAAAAATGCTGCTCGCGTGAGATAACCTGAATCTTCCAGAACCAAAATAAAAAAGAACAGGATAATAATCTGTGGTAAAAAAACCAGAACACCACCTACACCGGCAATTAATCCGTTAACAATAAAATCTTTCAATATGCCATCTGGCATGTAGGTGCCAACCCATTCACCTGATTGCGTAAAGCCTGCGTCAATTAGATCCACAACAGGTGTAGCCCAGGCAAAAACTGCCTGAAAGATGATCAGTAACATACCTAACAAAAAAACAATTCCCAGAAAGGGATGCATGGCCAAGCTATCGAGTTTGTCTTGCCAGGCTGGATAGGTGACAGGTTGTATTACATAGCGGCGCATCAAATCTTCAATTTCGCTGTAAAGCGCTTCTATCGATTCCTGCCTGTCACTTAACGTAAGAATTTGCTGACCTTCCTGAATAGGCGTTTCTTTTATGTAGTCTTGTAATGTGTCTCTAAGAGCATCAACACCATGGTTTTTGACCGCTATGGTTTCCACAATAGGAATTTGTATAGCTTTCGACAGCTCTTGCGTATTAATAATGATGCCACGACGTTTGGCTTCATCCATTTGATTCATTGCGATGATCATAGGTCGGTTAAGACTTTTAAGCTCCATGATCAACCGCATACCCAATCTGAAATTACAGGCATCAAGAACGGCAATTAATAGATCCGGGCGTTTCTCACCTTCCTGTTTCCCCAGAATGACATCTCTGGCTACTGCTTCATCCGGTGAGGTAACAAACAAACTATAGGTGCCGGGTAGATCAAGCAGCTCGGCAGTGGGGGACAGGCCTGATACCAAGCCCGATCGCTTTTCAACAGTCACACCGGGATAATTGGCAACTTTTGCTTTTGCGCCTGTCAGCCTGTTAAAGAGTGATGTTTTGCCGCAGTTGGGGTTACCCACAAGTGCAAGGCGGTGAATCCTGGACATTAAATGACTCCTGTCGGGATAGTTTCCACTCCGATCTTGGTCGCTTCAGCGCGCCTGAGAGCAAACTTGGTTCCGTTAACCTTTACTGCAAGAGGGTCTGCTCCCCAAAAACCATAACCTATGACCTCTATTTGTGCGCCAGGTAAAAACCCCAGTTCCTTGAGCCTAAGTCCCACATCAGCATCCTGAGAGCCAAAAAGAGGTTGATTCTTTACCTCCGTCACACAAACTTTGCTGCCCTTTTTACAATCCGCAAGAGACATTTTGACGACAGGTGCTATGCCGCGTGTTGCTGAGTTCATCTGTAAATAGCCTTTAACTGCAAATGAGATTAATTATTAGTGAGACTATCGTATTTATTTAATATCCGCAAATTTTGCAACATAGATGTGTTGAATAGAGTGTCAGGCGCAGTTTTGTCGGATTACTTTACATTTATGCGCCACAATCAGGTTGTAAGCCAGTAATATCAATGCACTCATGCAGTTGGCATTATGCTTGCTAGTGTGGCCTGTGTGCGTAAATTCCTGACAATCAATAGTGTCGAGAAAGAGAAGTCTTGGAGATTGCAGGAATATTGAAGTTTATTTTTATAAAGGAAAGAGCTATGAAAGGTTTATTGAAAATCTTATCTGTCAGTCTGATCAGCCTTGTTTCAGTGGTTAATGCTTCCCCATTGAGTGTTTTTAATGGATGGAATTTGCTTGCCAATGAAGATGGAGTGGGCTCAGGCGGTTATGTTGGCCCAGGATATGGTGGTCAGGCATTTGATGCAGAGTATTTGTTTTACAAGCTTGAAGGTAATTTGCTGTCAGTTGGCCTTCAGACCGGTTTCGATATCTTGAGTGATGCAGGTTATTTACACTCTGATGGTCGTCGTTACTTTAATGGGGATTTGGCACTTTCATTTGATGGTAATACCAGCAGCTATGAGTATGCAGTTGATTTTGGGAATGTTACTCGAGGTTATACCACATCAAATGCCAGTGTTGGTGGTGTGAATATTTCAGCAGGAAGCACCAGCCAAAATAAGGATGCTGCCGGCCTGTATAAAGTGTCTGGTTGGAATAATGACATTTATTATCAGCAAAGTGCCCCTTATGGAATGGATACAGGCAGTCTGGTATTAGCCGCCAACTCATCCAATTTTCTTCAGGGTAGTGGAGTTGGATTGGATAGCCTGCTTTCTTATTACAGTATTTTTTCTTTCGATCTCGGTAGCATAGCCAATTTGGGTCAGACTTTTGGTTTTGCTGCCCACTGGACTATGTCCTGTGGTAATGACGAAATCGAAGGAGCAACCAGTATCAGTGTTCCTGAGCCAGGCCCATTGTTGTTGTTGGGGCTGGGATTGGTAGGACTGGTAGCAGTACGTCGTAGAATGAAAAAGTAGTTGTCGCTCTTCGAAGTTGTTGTGTAACACAAAAAAACCGCACATTTGTGCGGTTTTTTTATTGGCAGAGTTTTAAGTCTCCATGCTGAAATCGTAAGACATTTGATGTGTTGGCTCTTGCAGGTAATGTCCTTGAATATAGTGCGCACCTGCTTGCCATAATGTAGATAGTACACTCGCATTTTCTACGAAAGGCACTATGGTAATTTTGTTTTCTGCATGCAGTTTTGATATGAGGTTAATTAAGGTTTCCGGGCTTTCATTATTTGATTGAATATCTTTAGTGAAAGACCCATCGATTTTAATAAAACCGGACGTGATGTGTTTAAGTGTGTTGAATGGATTCAGTGAACACCCGAAATTGCAAATCGCAAATTGGGTTTTCATTTTGTTCAAGCCTTCCGAGAAACTTTTAGCTGCATTGAGATGATTGGTGACATCAACTTCCGAAGCCTGAAATACAATTGCATCTGCTGGTAGTTTTGCTGCTTTAAACGCGACTCCCAGCCATGGCAGCAAGGTTTCATCACAAATGGAATGGCGGCTGATGTTGACTATCAGTTTGGTCTTGTTTCCTTTATTTCGATGTTCAGCCAACATCTTGATTGATTCCAATATTACCCAGCGATCAATCCGTGTACTTGCACTGATTTCTTCCGCAATATCTAAAAATTGGTTTGGTGAAACAACATTACCATCCGGGTCGATCATTCTTAAATAGACTTCATAATATTCTTCATCTGATCCGCGTAAGCTGATGATTGGTTGGAAAAGTAATTTGAATTTTTCGGTATCCAGAGCATGTTGAATGGCTTGGGTAATATTTTGCTTGGTATTTTTGGGTGATACTTCCGGCTCATAGAGTGCTGCACCATTACCTTTATTGTTACGCACTTTTTCCATGGCACTTCGTGCCTGATCAATACTGGTACTGGCATCTGTAGAGGTTTCGTTAATAAGTGAGATACCAATGCTTGCAGTGATTTGCAGGGTTTTGTGATCAATTTCAATAATGTGGGATTCAATATCCTTGCAAAGTTTTTGAGCTCTGGATATTGCAGTTTCTGCTTTGATGTTGGGGATAATTAACGTAAATGTGGAGTCGCTTAAACGTGCGACAATATCCTGTGTTTGAATTTTATCGCGTAGCAGTGCCGCTATATTACCCAATGCAATGTCTGCCCCTGAAACGCCAAATATTTTTTGCACTCTGTCGGCAAATTCATCCAGTTCTATATAAAGCAACGAATAATGTTTACGTTCGCTGGCGCTGTTAATTATCCGATCCAGCTCGTTTAAAAAATATTGGCGATTGTAAAGGCCAGTAACCAAATCCTGCCATTTTATTTGTTTGATTTGCGCTTCAAGTTCTTCATTGACAGCATTTTGTACTATCACATCCTGAGATGCTCTGGCCAGAAATTGAATGCAGGCTTCTTCATCATAAGTCACCAGAGATACTTCAAGCTTGATCTGTTTTTCATTGCCTTCCTGGGTGACACCTTTAAAAGACAGGGTTGATGATTCAGCTTCATCACCTTTCAACATAAAGTCTTTTAGAAAGTTTTTTAGTCGTGATTGGTCTGCGTCGCATACCATATCCATAATGGGCATGGCCTCTATGTCATCCCTGTCTTCGTATTCAAATAATTCTGCAAAAGATTCGTTTGCGTAAAGATAAAGTCCATCCTGAACGTACGCAATTGCATCACGTGAGCTATCCAGTAATTGTTGTGAGCGTTTTTCTGCTTCACGAAAACGCCGGTCAGCAAGACGTTTTGATTGTCGCTGTTCGCGATTGCGCAGCTCTCGCTCGATCACCAGTAACAAATGCTGGTCGTCGTCCAGATTAACTACATCAACGGCACCCAGCTTTAAACCTTCAACAACGGCTGAAGGATTTTCTTCGTCATTCAGGAGAATTACCGGGACATCTTTGTTCAAACGTCTTATTTGTTTGATGGCATTGGCAGGAGATAAGTTGGTTGTGTTGTTGTTGCCGATTAATAGTTCCCAGCTTTGCTCCTGTAATAATTTAATCAACGAGTCTTCATTTTCGACATGTTGTGCACGATTTGGCTTTCCAGATGAATGAAGCATGCTGATTAAACGCTCAGCTTCGGAGCGGGAGTTGTTAAGAAGTAGTAGTCGAATGGTGTCGTTGGCGCTCATAAATGCATACTTTATTGAAAATGCTCGTATATTACCTTTTTTGTCTCTTCCCTCAAGCTCCGTGTTGGATTTAACAATTACTTTGTTGGATTTGGTGTCTGCTACTCTTCATTAGAAGTTACGGCAATTGCCCTGTATCCAAATTGATTAAACACACCAGTTGAAAATATTCTTTTGGTTAACTGGATATTACTTACACTCGCTTGCCCCGTTTGATCAGGCATAAAGAGTTTAACTTTGCTGCTTTCATGAAAAGTGACTGCATTGGTAATGAGACTAGTCGGTTGATTGATAGCGCGCAATTCCGGAAGTTGTAATCCTCGTAAATACTCAGTGTAGCCACCGCTTCTGTGGATCAGGGCAATACCAACAGGCGTTGCTTTCGGTGAAAGTATTTGTATGCCCAATTGGGTTGCACCTTTAATCTGGTGAGCCCAGCGTATGACACCCAGAATCCAATTGGGACGATTGGTTTCTTTGAGTGCCAACAATTCACCTGTTTTCACTTGAATAGGAATATCGCCTTGCCATTCAAGCCCGTATCCTCCAGCGCTTTTATCGATTAGTGGAACAGAAAATGTTTGGTGCTGGCCTTGATATTGATCTATAGCTTGTTGCCTTATGCGTTGTTCTACAGATGCCGTTGCCTTTGTTCCGGTATCTCCTTTAATGTCGAACGGGTCGCTCCAGGGATCTGTTTCCTGATTTTGTTTTAATTGAATTCCTCTTTTTACAAAAGCATCTGCTTTTCCTGCAAGTGAATTTTCCTGCTGTAAAAAAATCTGGAAAGGTAGCTCACCGGCAAGGTAAAAATGAATATTGGTAATGCCTATAATTACGTCGATGTTCAACCGGGTAACCTGCCGTGCGAAACCTCGTTGCGTTTGTTGTTTCCACGCAGTTTGCAAATGCTGGATGACGGATGGAGTAATTTTTTGATCGCCACCTTCTTCGGTGGATTGTGAAATTTCTTTTAAATGATTAATGATCGCTGTAACGTCCAGTTCGTACGCATTTGATAGTGGAATGCCGGATTGTTTTGCTTTGCTGACAAACATGGGTGGCATATCTGATTGAGCGATGGTGATAAGTGAGTTGTCTGATTCTTCGGATGCCAGAGGTTGAAATTTAACCCGATAACTATCTTGTTCGAGCAGGGAAAATACTTGTTGTATCTCCTCTTGCCTTAATTGATTGGGCCTTGAGGCTGCCAGCAACAGGATACGAATATAAGCCTGTAAAGGGTTTTGATGGGATGGTGATAAAAGTGGATCGACACAAGACTCTTCCAATACATCAGTTTGCTCTGCAATCAAAAATAAAGAGTGTGCGGTTTGCCATAAATATTCTGGCGGTGGCAAATACAGCTGGTAGCTTCTTAACAGTAGATAACCGACACAATTCAGTGCCCGGTAAATAGCCATCGCAAGATGGTGTTCCTTGTCTTTCGTATTGGTGCATATGTCGCGAATGACAACCAGATAGGTATTTAAAAGATGCTTCTGCAGGGCCTGGGCCACTGTTGCCGTTTTGACGGCAGCTTCGGGCATGATCAGCGGTTGGTTGAGATATCGTTTGGATAATCCCTGCATACAATGATGCAATGGGGTTCTGACCGTTTCTGCTATGGAAAGACGTAGTTCCCAATTAGCTTTGACCCGGCTTAGCTCGGGCAAAGCTGAATAAAATATTGCGCTGACTTGCTCTGCCTGGGTGAGGGGGAGCGCGTGGATCCAATCAAAAATGCTGGACGCTTTGATGCTTTGGCAAAAGCTCAATCGGGGTAGATCCTGATCAGGGATCAACAAGCGATTAACAAGGTCTTTTAGCGACATTATTTCGCGGGTCATTCCAGATTCCATATTTTTGGTGAATAGATCAAATATAGCCTAAAAATAATAATTTATAGGTCAAATCGGCAATAAGCATACAAATCAATATGTTCCATCTATAAAGATGCCAATTTGGTGCGCTTTCTGGTCTGGCTGGAGCTTTTAAATGAAATTGGCTCGGGTTTCTGTGCTTCATTGAATTTCATTTTCCTTATTTGCCTTGTGTTTGTGAATTAATTTGGTGCAAATCAACCTTGTGTGGGTTGAAATGGTAGGGATTATTTTTGTTTAAATTACTCACAGTTAATCCATTTATGGGAATTTCACTGTGATTCGATGGATTTTAACCGACTATCGCTACTATTTG
>CAMLML010000088.1 GCA_946481095.1 uncultured Cellvibrio sp. | reverse complement strand
GAGTACTCGGCTACGAACCGAGCGGTCAGAGGTTCGAATCCTCTCGAGTGCGCCACATACAAGCCTGTCAAGTTGACAGGCTTTTTTATTTCACTCTTTTTGCCTTACCTTCTGCGTCACAATATGAATTTCATAAAATTCGCAGGCTTCTTTATATAACTCGATTGCTAAGTTTTGTTTCTTTGCTATACCAATATCGAACAGCTATTAATGTTTGCGGCAGCAGAATTCAGTGGATATGAGAGAGGCTAATGTGAAGATTCAAGAATTGATCGACAATGCGCAAAAATTGCCCAATGTGCCCAAGGTTGTACAGGAATTAATTGAAAGTTTTGGCAATGAAAATATTAACAACGATGCGATTGCACGGAAGATCAGCAGTGATCAGGTATTAACTGCCAAGGTTTTGCGTGCAGCTAACTCTGCGCATTATGGTGGTAATCGAAAAGTTGGCACAGTCAGTGATGCGGTGTTCCTGTTAGGTTTCAATGCTGTCAGAACACTGGTTTTGGCTTCGGGTATGACGGGTGCATTCAAAGCACCGGAAGGTTTTGATATTAAAAAATTCTGGCATGACAGTTTTGCAGTGGCCAGCACTGCAAAATGGCTGGCGCGCTTTTCTCACGATGATCCTGAAACAACGTTTACCTGCGGTATGATCCACAATATTGGTGAATTGTTGATTCATATTTTATTGCCGAATGAATGCAAGGAAATTCAAAAAATTGTCGATAAAGGTGCAAGAAATACTGATATAGAAAAAAATGTGTTGGGTTTTAATTTTCCCGAAGCAGGAGCTGAATTGGCCAATCGTTGGAAATTTCCCCAATCAATTGTTGATGGAATTCGTCATCAATTGCATCCAGCCAGTGTTGAACCTTTACCACGTATGGCAGCTTTAATTCATATTGCAGATTACATAGTGCACATGAATGAAAAAGGCGATAACGCTGCACTATTGGCGTCATTTCCTAATGATTTGGCGAGTTTATTGGGAATTAATTTGGTCAAAATGCTTGAGCGGATTGATGAAACCCAGGAATTGGCGGGTGCGTTTGATAGTTTGCTGGAGTGATAGTAGTCCTATTGTTGTTTGCGCAACAAAAATTCCAATTGTTCCTGAAAAGCCTGTTCGATTTCATGCGGCAGGCTTTTTCGTTTGATGAACTCAAAAAATGCTACGGCCTCAGGATAATTCCGACCGAGATACATCAGCCATTGTTTTACGCGATTACCACAATTTTTTTCACAGTAAAGTGGTGTGGTGTGTCGATAATAATCAAACAGCATCTGGCAGATTTCCAACCAGGATAAGGGCGTGTAATCTTCGTTATTCAGTGCGCAGCAGATTTGTTTTGCAAGATCAGGCTGTGCAATTAACCCTCGCCCCAACATCACATCTTCACATGCTGATTCTTCCCGACAACGAAAATAATCTGCAACAGACCAGATCTCGCCATTGGCCACAACATTGATACTGAGTTTTGCGCGAATGTCGGCGATGTAGTGCCAGTAGGCGGGTGGTTTATAGCCATCCGCTTTTGATCTGGCATGAACAGTGAGTTCCTGAGCGCCGGCTTTTTCGATTGCATCTGCATTTTCAAGATAGGTGCTTCTATCCTGATAGCCCAAACGAATTTTTGCTGATACGGGAATTTCTATTGGTACGGCATCACGCACTGCTTTTACAATTTTGTAAACCCGTTCCGGTGTTTGCAGCAGACAAGCACCGCCTTCATGCGCATTGACTGTTTTTGCAGGGCAACCAAAATTCAAATCAATCGATTTGGCTCCATACTTAACCAGTTCGCTTGCATTTAATCCCATAAAATCAGGATTGCTTCCCAACAATTGAATTTTGACAGGGGTACCCGATGGAGTTTTGCAATCGGATTCCAATTCCTGTGCGAATTTATAAAAAATTTTATAGGGCAATTTCTGATCAGTAACACGAATAAATTCGGTTACGCAACCATCCAATCCGCCAATGCTCGACAAAATTGCACGCACATGATGTTCAACAACACCTTCCATAGGTGCAAGCATAATTCTCATAAAGGTTTTTTCATCAGGTAAGTTGATCGGGAAAACTCTATAATGCAGGCAGTTTATCAAAATATGATCTGTTCAGATTGAGGAATCTACATGACCAACCAGCCATTTTCTGAATTATTGGATAGTCCACAATTGTTGAGGGCTATCAGTGAATTGGGCTACACGTCGGCAACCGCTGTCCAACAGCAGGCGATCCCATTGGCTCTGGCAGGTAAGGATATTCTGGTTCAATCCAAAACTGGTAGTGGTAAGACGGCTGCTTTTTTGTTGCCATCTATTGCGAGGATTCTTGGCGAAGCATCTGTCAATCCCTTGAGTACACGTATTTTGATTTTGACGCCCACTCGTGAGCTGGCTCGACAGATTGTCAAAAATGCTCAGGAGTTATTGCGTTTTACGCCGATTCGGGTGGGCATGATTTGCGGTGGTGAAGAATTAAAATACCAAAAAGCGTTGCTGCGTAAAAACCCGGAAATAATTGTCGCAACACCTGGTCGATTAGCCGAGCATATTGCCCATAAGTCCACCGATTTGTCTGGATTGGAAATTTTAATTCTGGATGAAGCGGATCGCATGATGGACATGGGATTACATGAAGATCTGGTCAGGATTGTTGCCGAATGTTCTGTTGAAAAACAAACACTCTTATTCTCCGCAACGCTGGAGCAAAAAAATCTGCGACAACTGATTCAGGAAGTTATGGCAGACAAAAAAGCAGAAAAAATTATTATTGATGATGTGCCTAACCCAATTGATCACAAAATGATATTAAGTGACGGTAATCCACACAAAAATAAATTGTTAATTGCTTGTTTACAGCATAATAATTATCAAAAAGTAATTATCTTCGCGAATACCAGAGCACGTGTTGATGAATTAAATTTGCTGTTAAAAAAGCATGGGCATGCAGTTAGTTTGTTGCATGGTGAAATTACACAGGATGAACGGAAAAAAGCATTGGATCGATTCCGACAAGGTTCTACTACTGTATTGGTAGCAACTGATGTTGCTGCAAGAGGTTTGGATATTGAATCTGTTGAGTTGGTTGTGAATATTGATATGGCTTATTCTGGTGATGAATACTTACACAGGGTTGGTCGCACGGGCAGGGCGGGGCAATCAGGATTGGCGATCAGTTTTGTTACTGCGAAAGATTGGAATCTTACAAAAGGTATAGAACGCTATTTAGGCATTCAAATGGAAATTGTGCAAGTGCCAGGTTTAACGGCGGCATATAAGGGACCTGATAAATTAAAATCATCCGGGAAAGCAGTTGGTATTAAAAAGAAAACAACAGAAAAATCCAAAGCACCCGAGAAAAAAGTAAAAGAGCGATTGAGAGATAAAAAAAATATTGGCAAGCGCCGTCAGGCCTCTGCGACGTCAGATGATGTGCAAACCCGGGATGGGTTTGCTCCGCCTAAAAAGAAATTGATTAAAAAAATGGAAGATTTGAATGATGAGTAATAAGTCGTAAAAATTGTTTGACCTGATAATAAATTCAGCCTAATATCAAGATGAAAGGGAAATTTCTTCAGGTATCAAGCTCTGCCTAAATAATTGAGCTTTCCCCAAAAATCATTGAGGAGGTGTTTAAGCAAAAAAATCCTCGATCAGTTTGCGACTTGGTTATAAACAGTGGCAGCTCGCGCTGCAGATGTTAATCAAAATCACATGGGGACGCATATATGGCAAGAAAATCGCAGGCCAAACACTACAGCAAAGGTGGTTCAGGCAACAACGATTTCTGCAACGACGATTTTAACAACAACAATTTCTACAAAAGCGATCAGGAAGATTATAAACGTGGAGGACATTCGTCTCGCCACAAATCGTCCCGACGATCGACGCGTAATGATGACAACATCATTGAAATAAAGTCCCGATCACAGCAACTGCAAACCGCTTACTCTCCTCCTCGATCTGCCCACCCGCTCCACGCAAGAACCAAATCCCAGCAACAATATATCAACGCAATTAATAGCCACATGTTAACTTTTGGTATTGGCCCGGCAGGGACAGGAAAGAGTTATTGTGCAGGTGCGTTAGCAGCTGAAGCATTGGAATCAGGAAGAATTGAACGAATTATTTTAACTCGTCCAGCTGTTGAGTCAGGAGAAAGCCTTGGTTTTTTGCCAGGAGATCTGGATGAAAAATTTTCAGTTTATATAGATGCATTCCGCGACATTTTAAATGAACGGTTGGGAGCGGGTACAGTTGATTACTGTCTGCGCCACGGACGAATAGTTGCCGCGCCACTGGCTTTCATGCGGGGGAAAACTTTTAACAGTAAAACTTTTGTGATTTTGGATGAGGCCCAGAACACATCGCCTGCACAAATGAAAATGTTTTTGACGAGAATCGGTGAAGATTGCAAGGTGGTAATTAATGGAGACATTAATCAGAGTGATATTCGTGGCCCCAATGGTTTGGCGGATGCAGTCGAACGTTTGACAGATTTGCCAAATGTGTACGTGCATGAATTCAAGCGTGAAGACATTGTACGAAGTGGATTGGTTAAAGATATTATTGATCGTTATGAGCTAACTGAAGAAGAAAGTTAACTTCATAATGAATAGATTGCTACCTGTGACTTTGTGTGACGGGTAGTTTTTTGTTTGTTATCTGGCGTTGTCGGGTTATCGGGTGTCGATAAATTTTACTAATCGATTTTTGAGTCAAGCCCGATGCCGGTGAATAATTAGCGTTTGAGGTCTGCAATATTGCCATTTCAGGCCTTTAGCCCACTGATTTTTAAAAATGTGATATGTTTCACGTTATTTCGTTTAGCTGGCATGGATTTTGAACATACGGCACGATGTTCTGTTTTTGGGTTAGGCGCCAATGAAATGACGTATGGTGACTAAGTTCTTCTATCACTCTTTGGATAATTCAATGTTTCAAGGTTTCTATTTTCCCGGCAATTGTTGTTCAATTATAAAAATCTTTCTTGTTTGCGGTGCCCTGTCAGCTTCTCCATTGATCGCTCAGGAAACTGTTCTGGCCAGCGAAGCCGAAAACGAGGTAATCAAGGAAATAGTGACCCAGGCAATTAATTTCAGCCCTGAAGTACAGGCGGGGTGGCATGAGTTTTTGGCATCCAGACAAGACATAAAAATTGCCAAATCGGGTTATTTGCCATCGGTTGACCTGTCGGGTTCTGTTGGTTCAAGGCGACGAGATTATGATGGTCGTGGCAGTTACAGTGCCAATCAGGGCCAAATCAGCCTGACCCAAAGTCTGTTCGAAGGCTTTAAAACAGTCGGTGAAGTAGAGCATTTCAGCCAGGCGAGTCAGGTTCGTTACTTTGAGCTTCTCGATTTGGTGGAGTCTACCGCTCTGGAAGCGGTTCGCGCTTATCAGGATGTTGCAAGCAATCGCGAAATGGTGAAATTGGCTCGCGATAATTACACCAAACATCGTCAGGTTTACTCACAAATTGAAGAGCGTGTGCTTTCAGGTGTGGGGCGTCGGGTTGACCTGGAACAAGTGGCGGGTCGTCTGGCTTTGGCGGAAAGTAATTTGTTAATTGAGGCGTCCAACTTACATGATGTCAGTGCGCGTTATTTGCGAATTGTCGGGCAGTTACCGCCGGAATCTTTGCCAGAAATAGAATTAACTAACAAGCCATTGCCGGATGACGTTCGTGAAGCTCTGCTTCTGGCTTACAAAGGTAATCCTGGTTTTCATGCGGCTGTTAAAAATATTGCTGCAGCCAAGGCGCAAGTGAAAGTTGAGCGCTCCGGATATTATCCAAAAGCAGAGTTGCGCGCACGTCAAAGCACGAGTCGCAATTTAAACGGGTTTGATAATCGAGTTGATCCCGATCCCTATGGTGAAGAAACCGCAATTGAATTTGCATTAACTTATAACCTTTATTCCGGGGGAGCCAATCGCGCTGCTGTTCGCCGTTCACTGGAAGAAGTCAATCAAGCAAAAGATTTGCGCGACAAGGCCTGTATTGATTTACGACAAACTACACAAATTGCCTACAACGATGCGCATCGTATAGAGGAACAGTTAATTTCTCTGGATCAACATCGCCGCTCCAGTGACAAAGTGCGTACGGCCTATACCGAGCAATTTAATATCGGTCAAAGAACTTTGCTGGACTTACTGGATGCTGAAAACGAATATTTTGAAGCCAGTCGTTCTTATACAAAAGCGGATGCAGACTTGGAAATTGCCTATGCCCGTACGCTTGCCGCTATGGGACGATTGTTACCGGCTGTGGGTGTGTTACGCGACGGAATTGATGTGTTACATCAGGACGAAAAAAAGAAGGATGTGGTAATAGATGAAATAATCAACGTTACGGAATCTGCATGTCCCGATACTGCGCCCGAAGAATTCAATCGTAAGAATCTGATATCTGAATTAATTCCCATATCAACAGACGCACTTTTTGACACCAACAGTTCAAAATTAAAAACAACTGCGAGCAGTCGCCTTGATGAGCTTATTGAAAACATAAAGGTCACCAATCATCTGGTATCAGTAGATGTCGTAGGTCATACGGACAACACTGGCCCGGATGCAATTAACCTTCCGCTTTCCAAAGCACGTGCACAGGCTGTGCGCAATTATCTGGTATTGAATGGATTGGAGTCTGTGCCTGTGACTGTCGATGGCAAAGGCGCATCAAGTCCGGTTGCAGACAACAAAAGCGAACTGGGGAAAACAGCCAATCGTCGTGTTGAAATTATCGTTTCCCGAAGTGTAGATATGATGGTTTCCAGTCGTTAATTCTTTTCATCGAAAAGCGCATCAGATAACAGGCTGGTGCGCTTTTTTTATGGGCATTTTTACGTAAATAAAATTTTTATATTCCCGATTGTTTGACTACACTTGGGTAAATTTTGCGATTTTACACCAGAGTAAAACCATGACTTCAGATGTTCCAATTGCTGAAAAAAATACTGCCCCGGAGAGCAGCTTGCTGGAGTCTTTGTTAATCGTCGCAAAAGCTCATGGCAGTACAGTAACCAGGGAATCATTAACAGCCGGGTTACCCTTAACCACAGGTCAGTTGACTCCGGGTGTTTTTGCGCGGGCTGCTAAAAGGGCGAATTTATCCAGTAAATGGGTAGACAAGAATTTAACCGGGCTTAATCCGGCACTGTTTCCGGCGATTTTGTTATTGAAGGATAATCAGGCTTGCATTCTGTTATCCCTTGATCAACAAACACAAAAAGCAAAATTGATTTATCCTGATTTGCCAGAATCTTCGGTTGTACTTTCTGTTGATGAATTAAATACGCAATACACAGGTCGGGCAGTTTATATTCGTCCTGTCGAAGGCTTTGATGTTCGTACGGCAGATGTTGTCAAACAACACAAAGGCCATTGGTTTTGGCAGGTGATAAAGGATTATAAATACTTATATCGTGATGTATTGTTGACAGCCTTGCTGATTAATATTTTTGCATTGGCTGCACCACTGTTCACTATGAATATTTACGATCGGGTGGTACCCAATCAGGCAACAGATACATTGTGGATTTTATCGATTGGTATGTTGATTGCGATTAGTGCTGATTTACTCTTGCGCATGATGCGTGCGTGGTTTGTTGAATTGGCAGCGAGTCGTATGGATGTCACTTTGTCTGCCACTATCATGGAGCGTGTGTTGGGTATGCGTTTATCGCACCGTCCGCAATCGGTTGGATCTTTTGCGGCAGGTTTGCAATCGTTTGAATCCATTCGTCAGTTTGTCAGCTCTGCAACCTTGTTAGCTTTGGTTGATTTGCCATTTGTGTTGATATTTTTTGCAGTCATTTTATTAATTTCCTGGCCTTTGGTTTTTCCGATTTTATTCGGTGTCATAGTGATGGTGATTTACACTGCTGCAGTACAAAAAAAAATGCATCAGTTATCGGATGAATCCATGCAAGCCAGCGCGCAGCGTAATGCAATTTTGATCGAAAGCTTAAGCAGTATGGAAACTCTCAAAACCCTGGTTGCGGAAAGTCGTATGCAATCAATTTGGGAAAAAGCGGCACTGATGGCATCGCATATTGGTGTGAAAATGCGTTTGCTTTCCAATTCGGTTTCTTCCGGCACACTCTGGCTGCAACAATTTATTTTAATTATGGTAATGATTGCCGGTGTGTATCTGATTGTAAATGGACATTTGACACAGGGTGGGTTGATTGCCTGTTACATGTTGGCTTCACGCATTATGTCACCTATTGCGCAAACAGCAGGGTTGATGATGCAGTATCACTCTGCAGCAACAGCTTTGACCTCACTCAATCAGATTATGGAAAAACCAATTGAGCGACCTGCCGATAGTCAATGGATTAGTCGCCCGCAATTGCGTGGTGCGATTGAATTTAAAAATGTGAATTTTCGTTATGCAGAAGATGATCGTGATGTTTTGCGTTCGATCAGTTTTTCTATCCAGCCAGGAGAACATGTTGCAATCTTGGGACGTAATGGTTCCGGCAAAACGACGCTTGAAAAATTAATTGCGGGTTTATACCAGCCCGATTCTGGAACTGTGTTGATTGATGGAATTGATATTCGTCAAATTGATCCCGCTGAATTGCGTCGAAATATTGGTTATGTAGCACAGGAAGTGGATTTGTTTTTCGGCAGCTTGCGCGACAACATTGCTATGGGAATGCCGCAAGCATCGGATGAAAAAATTCTTGAAGCAGTGCGCATGAGTGGATTAACCGATTTTGTTAACCAACATCCTTTGGGTATGGCTATGCCTGTGGGTGAGCATGGAAAATTATTATCAGGTGGGCAGCGCCAGTCAGTTACATTGGCTCGTGCACTACTGATTGATCCCCCCATTTTATTAATGGACGAACCAACAGGGTCTATGGATCACACCAGCGAAGAGGAATGCAAACGCCGCATTGCAGAATTTGCACAGGGTAAAACGTTGATAGTGATTACACATCGTACATCACTGCTGGAGTTAGTGAATCGTATTATTGTCATGGACTCCGGAAAAATTGTGGCAGATGGACCAAAAGAACAAGTTGTTGAAGCTTTACGTCAAGGGCGCATCGGGAGAGCTTCCTGATGACCGAAAAAAATTCCTATCAAAAAAATTCTTATCAATTGTGGTTTGAAAAAATTGGCCGTTTACTGGATAAGCTGGGAATTCCTGCGAGTCGTATTATTGAAAAAGCGTTTGCACGATGGTTGTTATTTAAAACCAATGATCAACGCGATTGGGTAACAGAGGCAGATTGGGCAAAGTTGCAGCAGGAACCTGTGCGAGCGCGTTTATTATTGCGGATGATCGCCTGGATTATGTTGGTTTTATTTATCTGGGCAGCATTTGCGCCGATAGATGAAGTTGCGCGTGGTGAAGGCAAAGTGATTCCCTCCTCACAACTGCAAGTCATTCAATCATTTGATGGTGGTGTGGTTGAAGCTGTTTTCGTAAGAGAAGGTCAGGTAGTGAACAAAGGTGATTTGTTATTGCGTATTGATCCGACGCGTTTTATTGCCACCTATCGTGAAAATCGTGCGGAATATTTATCACTGCAGGCACGTGCCGCCCGATTGGGTGCTTTAACCTCCAATACTGAATTTCAATTGCCAAAAGGTATGGAAGATGAATCGCCGGATATTGCTATGCATGAGCGAAACTTATATATGTCCAATCGAAAAGAATTGGATGAACAACTCAGTATTGCCAAAAGTCAGCTCACCCAAAGAGAAGAAGAATTAAATGAAGTGCGTGCGAAATTAACTCAAGTTTCACGTGCATTGGAGTTGGCACAACAGGAATTAACAGTCACCAAACCTTTATTGGCCAGTGGTGCTATTTCTGAAGTGGAAATTTTGCGATTGGAAGGTGAAGTGTCCAATGCCAAAGGTGAAAAAGAGCAAGCACTTGCACAAGAGCAGCGTTTGCTTTCAGCGATTGAAGAATCAGAAAGTAAATTGCGTGAAACGGAATTGTTAGTTACTAACAAATGGCGTACCGAATTATCGGAAGTGTTGAGCAAAGTTGCATCCCTCAGTGAAAGTGGAACGGGGCTTGCGGATAAAATCAAATATTCTGAAATTCGTTCACCGGTTCGCGGAACGGTGCAGCGTGTTTTTACCAATACAGTGGGCGGTGTCGTACAGCCAGGCCATGAAGTTATTGAAATGGTTCCACTTGATGATCAATTGATTATTGAAGCGAAAGTATCACCTAAAGATATTGCATTTTTGCATCCGGATCAGGAAGCAATTGTAAAATTTACGGCTTATGATTTTGTTATTTACGGTGGATTAAAAGGTAAAGTTGAACACATCAGTGCTGACACGATTACGGATGAAAAAGATCGTACATATTACATAGTGCGAGTACGTACCGATCGCACTGGCTTTGATCCAAGTTTGCCGATAATGCCGGGCATGATGACACAAGTGGACATTCTGACGGGTAAAAAAACCGTACTGGCGTATTTACTTAAGCCTGTGTTAAGAGCAAAACAAAACGCCATGACTGAACGATGAAACAACATTTTTTTATTGCACCTGCTGTTATTGATTCCCCTCGTTGGCAACAGGCTTTTCCTCGCGCGATTCGGACAGAAACACTGCCGGCACAATTGTATTCGGGAGATTGTTGTTGGTGTTATGTTGTTGATCTGAAACATTTTGCCGAATTAATACAAAAAATACCAAAAGATGTAATCGTCATTGCCATGAGTGCCAGTGAAAATGTTGCCGAAGCACGACAATTGCTTGCGCTGGGTGCCAGTGGGTATGTGCATTATTTGGCCGTGCCGCAAGTATTGATGTCGGTGGCCGATACCGTCGCATCCGGCAGCATGTGGTTAGGCGCAGACTTAATGCGGCAGTTGGTTTTGTCCAGTGCAAAAATATTGGAGGCAGTAGAGCCCCTGCCACAAACACAACACGAAAAGCGCTTATTGCTCTTAACTGATCGAGAAAGGTCAGTGGCGGAATTGGCTGCTCAGGGTAAAACCAATAAAGAAATTGCACGAGATTTAGATATTACCGAAAGAACTGTTAAAGCGCATTTGGGATCTGTTTTTGATAAATGTCAAATACGCGACAGACTACAGTTGGTATTAATTATGTCAGGTAAGCAACTTGCGAATTGAAAAGTGAATGACTGCAAATCATTGCGGTTGCTTTCAGCACAATCTATATTTTTTGAATGTCGCACTTAATTATGATGTCTGGTTTTTCTGTGGGAGTGATGGATTATGCAAGACGGACGAAAAAAGATCTTGGTCGTGGATGATGATCGGTTTGCGCAGAAACTGGCGGTTCGTTCTTTATCGAGTGTTTATGAAGTTCGTGTTGCCAGCGATGGTGATGAAGGTATTTCCCTTGCTGAAGAATGGTCACCGGATACTATTTTATTAGATGTTGAAATGCCTGGTAAAACAGGTTACGAAGTCTGCGAGATAATCCGTCGAACACCGTCAATTTCTCGAATTCCGGTAATTTTTTTATCGGGAAACAGTTCATTGCGCGAGAAAATGCTGGGTTTTGAAGTTGGGGCTGATGACTATGTTGTTAAGCCTTTTGAAGCGGAGTTGTTGCGTGCAAAAGTTGCGCGTATTGCTGAAGGATATGCTGAACACAATGCACTTGACCAAAAAGCTAAAGATGTTCAACGCATGGTTTTTGATGCGCTAACGAGTAGCGCAGAATTAGGTAAAGCGTTACGTTTTGTTGAGCACACTTACTCATTACATAATTTCGATGAGCTGGCAGTCGCTTTATTTAAAGTTATGGGAGAACTGGGGTTGGTAACTTCAGTTGTTTTTCTGTCCAATACCGGTGCTCGTTATTATTCTTCCAACTCTAGTGAAATTTCACCTCTTGAAAGAGATTTGTTGCAGCTAATGCATCAACAGGGACGTTTTATTGATTTTGGTTGTAGAACTTTTATCAATTATCGCCAGGTTTCATTATTGGTGAAAAATATGCCGTTGGATAATATGGAACGCTATGGACGAATGAAGGATACCATCCCTTTTATTTTGGGTGCTGTTGATGGAAAAGTTCGTGCACTTGATTTGCATCAGACCTTGCTTGGTCATTCAGCAAATATGAGTAAGTCAGTTGATGCAATAGGTAAGATTTTGGACAATCTTACAAAAAATGTCATGGCAGGCAATGATCATATTAATGACATTATTAGTTTTTTATTAACTGATCTGGATTTTCATTTGCCGCGTTTGGGCTTGGAGGCTGATCAGGAAAAATTTATTGTTTCAAAAATTACATCTGCATTTGAAGATACTGTCAGTCATATGAAAAATGGATTGCAAATAGGTGATTCATTGCGGGATGTAGTGCGTTTGTTGGAGCATTTGGCAATTCAGCAGCAGCACCTTATAGACCTGAATTTTATTGAGCAAATCCCTGGAGTTGAATCTGAATTGCCGAATGACGGAGAAATTTATTCCAGTGATGTCGAACTTTTTTGATTATAAAAAAATAAAACTCCATTCTTTTGGTTCTATTGTCCATTAGTCCAATAGCAGTCTTGCCAATCCCATCTAAAATGCAATTAGTCCGTTTTTCTATCTTGAGTTTCTATCTATTATTTCCCCGGAGTTTCAAATGAGTAATGCCGTTGCCACAGTTGCGTTTTTACAAGGTAAAGCCTGGGCTAAAAGCCCTGACGGTGAATTGCGTCCGTTGACGGTTGGCAGCGTGTTGAATGCAAATGACATTCTGGTGACGGGCTTGAATGCGCGGATTGAGTTGGATACAGGTGATTCTGAAAGGATTGTTGTGGGTAGTGGGCAAGAAATTTCCATGAGTCGCGATCTGAATGCAGACTCAGCGACTACCAATGAGGAAGCGGAATTGACTGATGCTTCAGTACAGGAAGCACTGACAATTCTTGAACAGGGTGGGGACCTCCTGGAAGAGCTGGAAGAAACAGCTGCTGGTAATACGGGTGGTGCCAGTGGCAGTAGCCATGGTTTTGTGCAGTTGACGAGATTGATAGAACAAATCGATCCTCTTGCTTTTAATTTTGATGCAGCTAATTCCGGCTCTGCAGCCGTTCCTTCAACTGATTCCGAGTTACCCCGTAATAATCCACCGGAAGTTATTGATCAACAGCTTGTGTTTGATGAAGACAGTGTTTTAACCGGACAAATTATTGCAACCGATATTGAAAACGATACGCTCACTTATTCAGTTGCTACACAACCCATCAATGGCGTTTTGGTATTGGATTCGGTAACAGGGTCTTTCACATTGACTCCCAATTCAAATTTCAATGGCCCCGACAGTTTTGTGGTTACTGTAACTGATACAGCGGGCAACAGTGTTAATAACACCATTTCACTCACGATTAATCCTGTTAACGATGCGCCTGTCAGCAGCGCACAACCGCTGGTGACAAATGAAGATACGCCAGTGACCGGTCAAATTGTTGCCACTGATGTTGAAAATGATACGTTGAGTTTTGTTGTGAGCACCAATCCTGTGAATGGTGTTGTCACAATTAATGCAGCAACGGGTGCTTACGAATACACGCCCAATGCAAATTTCTACGGTGCAGACAGTTTTATAGTGACTGTCTCTGATGGCAACGGGGGTATCAGCAGTAGCAGTGTTGCAGTCACTGTTAATCCGGTTAACGACTTGCCTGTTGCAACTAATCAAAATTTAACAACCAGTGAAGATACACCAATTAATGGTCAAATTATTGCGTCAGATATTGATGCAGATCCATTAACTTATACAGTGACTACCAATCCGGTGAACGGTAGTTTGTTATTTAATGCGAATGGTAGTTTTACTTACACCCCGAATCTTAATTACAACGGCAGTGATTCATTTGTTGTTACTGTGAGTGATGGTCAAGGGGGTGTAACTACCAGCAATATTTCAATTGGTATTACACCGGTTAATGATGCACCTGTCAGCAGCAGACAGCTTGTGGCGACTACTGAAGATAAAGCTGTGACTGGACAAATTGTTGCAACTGATGTTGAAAATGATGCATTGAATTTTGTAGTGAGCACTAACCCTGCTAATGGTGTTGTCACAATTAACGCTGCAACTGGTGCCTATGAATACACGCCCAATCCTAATTTCTTCGGTGCTGACAGTTTTGTTGCGACTGTGTCTGATGGTAATGGTGGTGTAACCAGTAGCACTGTAAGTGTTTTAGTTCTTTCAGTAAACGATACTCCAGTTGCGACTAATCAAAATCTCTTTACGGCTGAAGATGTTCCAATCGTTGGTCAAATCGTTGCAACAGACGTCGATGCTACTCCTCTAACTTATACAGTGACGACTAATCCACTACATGGCATTTTGTCGTTGAATTCGAACGGTACTTTTCTTTATAGACCCATTATAAACTACAGTGGTACTGATTCTTTCGTTGTGACTGTGAGTGATGGAAATGGTGGTTTCACGACCAGTAATATTTCTATTGATATATCTCCGTTAAATGATGCACCAGTGACAGAGAATCAAAATATCACCACCAATGAAGACACAACTGTCGTTGGTCAAATCGGAGCGATTGATTTTGATGGCGATACACTGACTTACTCCATCAATACTGCTCCAATTAATGGAACAGTTAGCCTAAACCAAATCACAGGGGACTATAGCTACACCCCAAATAGTAATTTCAATGGTAGTGATTCTTTTTCTTTTTTAGTGAATGATAATAATGGCAGCACAGTGACTTCTGTTGTTACTGTTGGTGTAGTACCAGTGAACGATGCGCCTGTAATACAAGCGTCATCATTCACAGTTGCGGAAGATGCCGCTGTTATTAATAGTTCTGTTACTGCAACAGATGTAGATTCAAACGCACCTCTAACATATTCATTAAACAACACTGCACCTGCTGGATTAATTTTTAACTCAAACGGAACTTATAGTTTTGATGCAAGCAATGAAGCTTATCAATCACTCGGTGTTGGCCAATCGACCGTTCTCACTATTCCTTACACGGTGACTGATGATCAGGGTGCAACATCTACTGCAAATTTAGTGATTACCGTTACAGGAACGAATGATACACCAGTTGCAGAAGTCTCATCATTTACTGTTGTAGAAGACGCAGCTGTTATTAATGAGCTTGTTAATGTAACTGATATGGATGATAGTGCAACGCTGACCTATACATTAAATAATCCTGCGCCTGCCGGATTAATTTTCATAGATGGTATGTTCTCGTTTGACGCAAGCAATGCAGCTTATCAATCCCTCAGTGTCGGTCAATCACAAGTTCTTACTATTCCGTACACAGTAACGGATGATCAAGGTGCAACATCTACTGCAAATTTAGTCATCACGGTTACCGGCACTAATGATGGTCCAGTTGCCAATATAGATACTACAACAGCGCCTATCAACACGGCGATCACAATTGATGTGCGTGCAAACGATTCTGATATTGATAATGTGCAAACTGATTTGGTTGTCAGTAATCCACAAGTGAGTGCTGCACAAGGCACAGTGGCTCTTGATGCACAGGGTCGCGTGGTATTTACACCGGCGTTGAATTTCTCGGGTGATGCGACAATTACTTACACATTAACTGATCCTGCTGGCGCGCAAACTACAGGCACTGCCACCGTTAATGTAGGAAGCAATACAGCTCCAACCGGCACAGATAATGTCATCACATTAAATGAAGATGGCACACATACCTTCACGGCAAATGATTTTGGTTTTGCTGATGCAGACGCTGCACAAACATTTAATGCAGTTCGAATTGATAGTTTGCCGTTCGCAGGTAATTTAAATTTAGGTGGTGTTGCAGTAACTGTGGGTCAAATTATTCCGGTTGCTTCTCTTGGTTCTTTGGTGTTTACACCAGTTACCAACGCTAACGGCAACAATTATGCGAATTTCACTTTTAGTGTTCAGGATTCTGCAGGTGGATTTGATACAACACCCAATTCAATTCAATTGAATGTAACGGCGGTGAATGATGCACCGGTTGCACAAAATGTTGCAGATACAGTTCCTGAAGATTCAACCTTGACCGGTAATTTAATTGCAACTGATATAGATGCCGGTGCTGTATTAACTTACACAATTAATGTTGCAGCACCAGCCGGGTTTACTTTTAATCCTGATGGTAGTTATTCATTTGACGCCAGTAATCTTGCTTACCAATCGCTCGGTGTCGGTCAATCTGTTGTGCTCACGATTCCTTACACAGTGACTGATGATCAAAACGCTACATCAACTGCAAATTTAGTTATCACCGTTACTGGTACAAATGATGTACCAATTGCACAAGCGCAAAACATTGTTGGTACTGAAGACAACAACGTCGTTGTGAACCTAACAGGCAGCGATATAGATGGCACTGTTCAATCCATTCAATTGGTAAGTTTGCCAACAGCTGCACAAGGTGTGTTGTATTTGGCAGATGGTGTGACTGCAGTAACGACTGCAATGAATTTAACTCCTGCGCAGGCATCGGGTTTGGTTTTCACACCAGCTAATAATTTCAATGGCAACTTGTCATTTAATTTTACGGTGACGGATAACAATGGTACGCCTTCATCACCGGCAACAGTGGATATTGCAATTGCTGCAGTGAACGATGCACCTGAAACAGTAGCAGTGACTGTCAGTGGCAATGAAGATACAACGATCACCATTACATTATCCGGT
>CAMLML010000087.1 GCA_946481095.1 uncultured Cellvibrio sp. | reverse complement strand
GAACTTAAATACTAATGATTAAATCATGTTGAGACTCTGCGAGGCAGTGATGGCAGTCGCCAGAAAATTTTCAGTTTTCATCACTAGGTAATGAAATATAAACAACATTTCCAGATTCAGGATATGAAACCAAAACCCCAACGTTTGGTTCATTTAACTTGGGCACGTTTGGCCTTTCAGCAGCTACGGCGGAACCTGCACCAACTCCAACATTAAACATTTTAGGCTCACCATATAATGGTGGAAGACTAAATCCATCCTCTAGAGGTAGTAAATCATCGAAGAAAAAAGATTTTTCTGTAGTTCCTAACACCACTACCAAGTCTGCTCTAAAGTAACCTCCGACTAGTGAGCCACCTAGCTGCCCTTGCAACATCGAAACGGGAACACCTTCATTCCACTTGTGAAGAATTTTTTGCGTTATTTCTCTTGAATTTAAATCAAAATCTATTTTAATGAGAGCATGCTCACCTAGATGATTACCATCTGATAATAATACCAGTAAGTATCGAGGCGATTGTGTTGAACTCCCTCTAGAAATAACTTGAACTATCTTAAGTTCTCCATGCGAATTAGTTTCTATAGGAATTGAATCCAATTCTTCTAGCAAATTATCTCCATCACCATCACCGTAAAACACAAGCTCAAGTGTATTGTAATCGATTGCGGTCAAAGGCAATGCAAATTCAGAGGCAGTTAGCAATTTAGGATATTTTTCAATAATGCTATCAGGAACTACCCCGCGTAAAAAATGACATAACGAACGGCCAGCACCGACATTCTGAACCTTTGTAGAACTAAAACTCCTTGAATCCATAACATTTGATCCGGTATCAATGTTGAAAACTGTCAATCCAAAATTAACTTGACCGACAATCATATCATTTGCCCAATAAGTATTGGTTTGGGCAATGAAACAAGGATCTTCAACCTCGATTGTCTCTTTAATCGTAAATTCCTTAGATTGCAGATCTTGAAGAAGCCAAAAGATTTTATCCTCTTTCACACTTGCAATTGACATAGATGCATCTGGTAATCCATGAGCAAAAAGACTCGGTGATTGCACGAAATCTATACTCATGTAATCTCCTTCCACACGTACAATATCATCGCGATAATATTGCTTGGGAAAAAATGAAGACCCTTCAAGGGCTTTAATCTGATATAGACCTATCATGTCAACTGAATCTGCTAAAGATAAGATATGCCCACCATACGAATTGGGCATAAGATTTAATGAATAGTCAAATATACCCACCACTTGACCAATTTCTGTTTTTGGCAAGATAGTAATTGACAATGTATCACTTGCCGATCGACCGTCACTGTCTTTTACCGTTGCCGTACATAACGATTGTGTTAATACAGACACCATAGGTACAGAAAAATTAATCTTGTTAACATCTAATACTGGTACAACGTTATTTGTGCAAGAGATATTAATTGTCGGAGTTGAAAGGCCATCCGCCGTACCTCCAACCAAAGAACCAAATGTAGCTCCAGATAGTACGGTTATTTCTTCAGTTTCAATATTAACAGTAGGCAGAGGGTGTTGAGATGAAAAAGACGAGGAAGATGAAACATTTGGCTCCTTTGATGCTCCCCCACCACAAGCGGAAATAATCATAACCTGGCATAAAAAACATAATGTAATTAATTTATTCATAAATGATATCTCAACTTTCATGAAACCATTCCGGAAAATAGCTATAAGGCAACGAGAGTAATAATTTTGATCTTTCTCGCTGTCTTTCTGCCATTTCATTATTCTTAAATTCCTCACCGAATTTTCCTTCATAAATATCAATTATTCGTTTGAACGCCATTCGGCTTCTATCACGTTATGATTTCGATCAACGCAACGTTCGAACCAATAAAGGGATTGTGCGATGTCTTGCTTGCCCGCTTCACCTGTTAGGTACATGACGCCTAAGTCATGTTGGGATTCAGCAAGGCCCTGCTTAGCAGCTTTTGTATCCCAGTAGACGGTTTTATTCAAATCTTTTTTGACTATTTCTCCATGTGCGTAACTGGTTGCCAAACAGCGCTGGGCTTCTGCTGATCCCAAGTGAGCAGCTAAATATACTTTTTTCAATTGCCTCTGGGACACGACATAGTTCGACCAGAAACCACGACTTGCAGACATTGAACTCAATAAATGAATGGCACGTCATCATCTGCTTTTTGAAAACGTTCTGGAAATTGGGGAACAGTTTTTCTGTTGCCCCAATAACGAAAGCTCCATGTATCAGGAAAATCAATTTTAATGTTGAAGTATGAGTTAGTGTATCGATTCATAGATTTTCTAGTTGACTGGATAAGTTTCCAATCTGATCAGAATTCATTGAGAAATTCATTGTAACACTATACCAATCATTCGTATTTGCACCAACAATTCCCAACCTTAATTCAGCGACATAATCCTGGGGTGCCCTATCAATTGTTAATTTTAGTTGCCCATGCTCATCAGAGCATCCACACAACAATTTTGCCGAATCAGATTTATTCTCAAGCATATCTTTAAGACTTGATATGAATACATCAATTGACAATGTTTCTATAATCGAGGAATTGCTTGCCTGCAATTTATTTGAGCGAACCTCACAAGCCACCAAATACCACTGCCGGCCACCCTGCTCCAGGTCTTTAATCTTTTGTATAGTTAAGTCCATATTTTAAAATTTTCTGAATTGAAGCTATTTATAACCTATTTTTAGTAACATAAGTTCCTGTCCTACGGTCTTAATAAAACACCCTCTACCTGCATAACAGTTTTAGCTTCTGATCGTTCAATCATTTTTACCAATGCTGATTGAATGACTTCATCTTCACGCGCATCGACTTTACTAATAAATTTTTCCGTTTGTGTTTCAGCACCCTCTTCCAACAAAAATTCAACCATTACTTCATCGGCATGGTTAGCAGCTTTACCATAGTAGGTGATAGAAATTTTAGGGTAACCCTGAAACCCCATCTTTGATCTTTTCACAATACGTTTTTTTGATTTATCCAGATTCATAAGTTTCTCGATGAGGAACAACTAGACTATGACTTGATTAGCAGCTTTTGTATCCCAATAGACAGTTTTATTCAAATCTTTTTTACTACTTCGCCAATCCGGATTTCTTTTTAAGATTAACGGTGCCCTTGCGAGCACCGAAACAAATGTATTAGATTTTAATCCACTCCCAAACAAGCCCATCCTCCGAGTGATTTACCGAACCACTCAAAGTGAACCCAAGCCTCTCTAAAATTTTAGTAGACGCCGAATTAACAGGTAAAGTCTGAGCGTAAACTTGAACATTAGAATCCGTTTCCGCAGCAATCTTTAATAATTGCTTTGCCATTTCAGTTGCGAAACCTCTTCCCTCAAATTCTGGAAATGTAAAGTAAGCAATTTCTACGCGACCAGCCTTTGGCGGGCTTTTGAAAGCGCAACTTCCGACGATAACTGAATCTATTTCAAGCAAGTATCCCAACCAAGGAAAATTGGGCTGGGTTCGCTCATACATTTTTAAAACTTGTGAGCATACGGAAACTGCAAGCTCATTCTGTTGAATAGATTCACTTTCCATTACATTTTTTAAAATGGGAATTAAATTCATGATGTTGCCTATAACAATTAGGTGGATTTATGTTTATTTCGATTGAATGAAAATATAAAACAATCATAGGCATACCTGTTCTTTATAATTTAATTGGGCTATTTTTAAATTCCTTACCGAATTTCCCTTCGCAGATATCGATTATTCTTTTGAAAGCTCATTCGCTTTTAGCGACTTTATCTTCACATTTTCTTCTTTAACAACTTTTATAATATCCAGAAGTGACTCCAAATCATCCGGCGGCTGAAAAAACATATAATCTTCCTTATCACCATAAAGCTCAGTAACCACATTACCATTCGAGTCTATAACTATAGTTTTAGGGACATATTTCTCATCATACTCTTTCAGGTGTTTTACTTGCATTTCTATTTCAGCATTTGCTTTTATTATTGTTATGTCCTTTAACGCTGATACAATTTTTTCCGATTTAAACAATTTAGAATACTTCTTACAAGTTGCACACCAATCAGCATACAGAATTACAAGACCAATCTCATTACTGGCCTTTAATTTCTCCAGCCCATCGCTATAACTATTCCATCGAATATCTTTAACATTCCAATCTATATCGGCATGGGAAATGTTAGAGATACATAAAAATATTAAAAACAGTATCAAGTATTTACAGATTTTCATCACAACTCCTTAACATAAAATATTCAATCAATTAAATTAATAAAACCAATTCTGAAAATTTCTATAACACAGTTTGATCGCTCACGCTGTTTAACTGTCATTTATTTATTTTTAAATCACTCACCAAACTTCGCTTCGCAGGTGAGACTTTAGTCTTCAACCGCAAACCAAGATTTTAGGGTCACTCAACCGCTTTCCTTTCACGTTGTGCAACAATACCTTTTGCTTTTTGTAAACCTTGATAATACACAACACACAAAATAAAAAAGCACAGGTTGCCTAGATAGAGGTAGCGATTTATTAACTGTTTGAAACTCCAACCGTAATCTTCTACCAAGCGATACGAGTCGGTAAATCTGCCACCGGTAGTACCATAAGGAACTTTTGCCACATCACCTAAAGAGTTGAACCACACCATGTAAATATCGACAAATGCGGCGGCGCCGATCATCAGAAATCCCCAACGCAAAGCTCCCTTATACAAGCCTGTGTCTTTACCGTAGTAAAAAGAGATCATTAAAAGTGTTGCGATAATAATGCCCATACCATCGCCACCAAATGTAATCAGCATATCAGAAGCTGCGGGGGAAAGAATAAAGGTTCCAATAAATTGCAACAGCAACAAAATTCCAACAAGAATAAGTCCCAATTTATTATTGTGAATTAATGCATATCGACCCAGTGCTAGAATTACTGCAAATAGTAAGAAGGGCGCAATAAAACCGGGGGAATCTGTGTAGGTGATTGTCATCCACAAAACAGGAATTGCGTTGTATCCCGTTAGCCATGCTGTGAGTGCATGACCCAACTCATGCACAGGCATGGTTAACCAAATACGCTGTATAGCGGCGCCCATTTCCGAACTGTTAAAAAGAAACCCTATCAGTAACATTACCGGCATAGCGAACAGACAAAATTTATACTCAAGCTGCGCATCATTCACACTCGGCCACTCATATTCAACGTCATTTTCGATCTGTGCTTTGCTCTCACTTTGTTTTTGCACCATACCAAGAGCAGCAACCGAACCAGATTCTGCTGACAAAAGATTGCCTTCATCATCAAACCAATTTTTCAGTAAGCTACTACAGGACACACAAGATGCATGTGCAATGGAATGTTTATCGACACTATTAGTCGTACCACAACGCAAACACTTCAATTTCCGTAAATTTTTAACGAGCTGATTGATGGCATTGATATTTTCTCTTTCCACTGATAAACCCTGACAGCTTTGCAACCCGCCAGCATTATCTCAGTACGCGGATAACAAAATTCATATAGCGCAAGTTGGCATTGCGGGCAGAGTTTTTTTGAAGGCATAGCATAAGACGGCACCCGCATATCATTTGCTGCTTGAGCACCCAACAAAATTTCAATATTGCTTTCCTCTAACCAAAACGACTGGCAAGTATTACATTGAATAACACTGGTGTTGTGGGAACTGAGATCTCTCACTTGTAAAGTATTATGTGTACATGCGGGGCATTTCATAAGATGTTCTTGTTATCCTTGATAATAGATAATTTCTATTTCTGTTTTCATCACTTTCTCACTCGATTTTTGATCTGAATTTGTATTCACCGCTTAGACGACTGACGCTTTTTCTCCGGCGCTGGCACGGACGATGAAACCCAGCCTTTTACGAATAGACCTAAACCTAATCCTCCAAGAAACACTAACCAAAATGCCAACACAGGTTTATTTTCCAAACCGCTTTGCAAGTTCATACCAAATACGGCTGACACGCTCATCAACGGGAATGCAATAGCAGCGAGAATATTCAGTTTATGTTGAGCGCGATTGCCGACTTCTGCGGCGCGAGCCTGCTCTTCCGAGCTGCGTGCAAGACGAAATTCCAACGCCAAACGTGCATCTGCCAGCAGTAATTCAAAACCACGCGCAATATCCACACTGCGATCACGCATGTCGATAATAAATGGATCATTGCCCAGCGATTCACGTGCTGTTTGCAAAGCCAACTTCATATTGTTGGATGAACGTGCAAGCGGGATCAAACTGTCGATGATAGTGAAAAGTGAATCAATACTATTGGCTTTTTCAAAACGGTTTTCAAGTTCATTATAGAGTGATTGATAATCTTCCATATATTTATTCAACGCATGATCACCATGATCTATGCCTTTATGCAGCCATTTCCCCTGCGGCAATCGCAAAAATACTTCATGCTCACGCTCATTACTATTCTTTTTTGGCGGCGCATGCAACACCACGAGCAGATGTCCAACTTCAAAAATCGCACGCTGTGCACCCCAACTTTCGCTGCCCAAACGGGCTGTAATTTCATCGGGTAAATTCCATTTGTAATTGCTGCGTTTCATGATCACTCCTGATGTGTTGATTATTGTTAAAAACTCATCCTTTTATCCTATTCGACTGTTCAATTCAAATACTTTTTTCTATCCAAAAAAATGGCGACCTTGCGGTCGCCGATTGGCATTCAACATACATCAATTTAACGCCGACAGCTTCACTCTCTCGATCGGCTCACCATCCAGAATTACCCAGCTAATTGAATCGTAAGCGGTGATATCTTCGAGGGGATTTTTATCTAGCAATAAAAGGTCTGCCTGTTTGCCTTTTTCAATGCTGCCGATTTCTTTTTCAAGACCTATTATTTTTGCATTACCTAGGGTTATGGCTTTGAATAATTGCGGTAGGGATATTCCCATTTCCAGCCAGCGATTCATTTCCTGGCGACCATTGAAGCCGGGGAATTGTGTGTAAAAAGGGCCGCTGGGGGTATCGCTGCCAAATACCAACAGCTGTTCTGATTGTTTTATTTGGTTGCTAATAATTTTCACGCGCTCCAACATGGGTTGATAGACGCTCTTCACTTGTTGATATTGTTGAGCAGCGGTCATGGGAGTTTCGCTTTTGAAATAGCCGCTCATTTCATTTTTCATCCATTGACCTGCATCAGATTGATACCATTGGAGCAATGATGCGGGCATTTCATGTTGAAGATCGGCCTGTTTAAAAAAATCCGGATTAAAAATTTCTTGTTCTCCATAAATGACTTGTACTGTCGGCTGCACTGCAATGCCGGATTTAATTAATTTTTTCGCAATGTCTGTCAGATCATTTTGATTGATTGTGGCATCAGCATTCCATAAGCCGTGAACCATCATATCCACCCCGCTGGCTAATCCAAATTTATAGGATTCATAAGAATTAGCATGTAAAAAAACAGGCAACTGGTGTTGATGGGCCTGCTCAACAAGCTCGCGTACGATCTCCTCACTTGGTGTAGGCAAATTTTTATTACGACCAAAACCTTTTTCATAAAAAACTTTAATACATTTCGCGCCTTCTTTTTTTCCTGCTGCAACCAATTCTGCTGGCGAATGTTGATCATCATCAGTGATGTTTGTTGTTGAGTGCGAGTGCTTGTCATGCAAGTAATGACGAATAAGATCCGGGGACTGCTGTACAACATCCGGCATATTGGCAACGGGATATCCTTTGGGAATAATCACCGGCGAACAAAAATAGGCTTGAGGTGCAAGAGGTTGATTATTCCACCTATTCATCACCTCGCTGGTGCTGGCCAAATCCAACAATGTTGTGAACCCGGCGTAGAGGTAACTTTTGGGAATTTGGGCGAGTGCGTCCTGATTAATTTTCGACAAGGCGGGATCGCTCCCCTGCAAGATCAAACCGGGTACATCACGCAGATGCACATGGGTATCGATCAAGCCGGGGATGAGATATTGCCCTTTGCCATCAATAACCCTGTCAGCATGAAATTGTTTAGAACCGATTTCGCGAATGCGATCATTCTCAATCAATAGGTTAAGGGGCTTGCTCACCTGAGCTTCGGCCGTAACAATACGGACGTTTTTAATAAGCAGGCTAGCCTTGGGTTCTGCAGCGGCATGAT
Organism: uncultured Cellvibrio sp.; assembly: GCA_946481095.1. Next base: position 8,568 of record CAMLML010000087.1, on the reverse strand, counting down.
TCAGGCTGGCAAGAAATATTAATGGGATTAAGCGTTTTATAAATGTCATAAACTGGCTCCAGTGTTAGATGTGGTGAGCCATTTTGTGAATTTTGATCACTTCGAACGACCTCAAACGCGATCGAGGACATGAAAACTGCTAATCTCGCCGAAAAAATAATCGAGACTGCCAATTTGAATCTTAAGGACTCTGAATGCAGCAACCGCTTGCACTGATTTTTTTATCCTCTGCGATTATTTGCCTGCTATTGGCATCCGGATTTTTAGGGTCGAAAAAGCTCCAGTTTCTACCTGCGCGTTTGCATGGCATCAATTACTTTCTTTGCGCCCTGCAAAACTTTTTGGGATTTATCCTGTTTGGTTACGGATGGGAATGGGCCGGATTAGTGAGAGCAACCACCGCCATGACGCTGGGGCCTGCCATCTATTTTTATTATTCAAGCTTGTTGGAAAATCAAACAACTTTTAATCGCCGCTGGTTGTTACATTTAATTCCTGCGGGCCTTGTACTTCTGCTGTGGTTATCAAAATCCCCCCTGCTCTGGTTGGTTGATTATTTGATCATCGGCAGTTTCGCGATTTATCTGGCAACCAGCGTCAAACTCTTATTGGGCGGCTCACAACGTCTTCAACATCTTGCACAATATGCTGATCCGGCTTATCGCTGGTTGATGATATTGGTGGCAATTATGGGGATCAATCTGGTGATCGAAGTCTTGGTTTCAGTGGAGCTCGCAACTGGTGTTGCACCGCGCGAATCCCGGGCGATTCTTGTGGGTGCCGGAACATTTTTAATTTTCCACGGTGCAACCCTGCTATTGGTGCTGACCCGCGCGCCCATTATGGAGTGGATACATTCTTTGCCAGAATTGCGATTCAATAAAACCCAAACCATGAGCGATGCTGAAGCGCGAGATATTTTTGAAAGCTGGGAAAGAACCGTTCAGGAACGCGAACTTTACAAACGCGAAGGTGGACTCACACTTGATCAAGCCGGCAGAATTTTGGTTATTCCCGCACGCCATATTTCACAGGCAATCAATCGTATTTACGGTGGCAGTTTTTCGCAATATCTAAACGATTGCCGCGTCAAAGCAGCACAAAAAATTCTGAAAAATAACCCTGACATATCCATTACTGATTTGATGCTGGAAGCAGGCTTCAATACCAAATCCAATTTTAATAAAGAATTTTTGCGTGTGACTGGATTGAGTCCGAGTGAATATAAAAAGCAGAATGTTCCTGAATAACAATCAGAAAAAATTCCAGAAAACACCAAGGCTTGCCACATCCAATAATATGGAGTATGGTTCATCACATGAACACTTGCCCTTTTTTCCATCACACTTTATTAAACGTCGCGCAGAGAAAAAATTCTGTTCGCACCTTCCATTTCTTAGGCGATTAAGTTTTTTTAATAACTTAATCGCCTAACTTCAGTTTCTAAAAAATTTTACTTTTTCATGTCGTGTTGAATGATTTCAAACGACAGTAAACTTTTGTCTATCTTTTGAGGTGTCCCTATGCCTATTGCTAAAAAAACACTGTTTATTTCTGAACGGGATTATCAAAGCTTGCTGCCTTTGATAGAAAAATATGATACGCCAGCTGTAGAAGCACTGGATAATGAACTTGGTCGCGCCAAAATTGTTCGCAATACCGAATTGCCGGTGGATGTTGTCGCGATGGATTCGCGAGTGACATTTATTGATTTGGACACCGCTGAAGAATCAACGGTAACTTTGGTGTATCCAGCCAATGCCAATATCGAAAAAATGAGAATTTCTATTTTATCACCTGTTGGCACAGCGCTTATTGGCTTGCGTGTGGGCGGCAAAATTGATTGGCCCTTACCCAGTGGAAAGATTCGCCACCTGCAAGTGGTTGCCGTTACACAAGCAGAAAAAATCCATGCACAACTCGCCTGATAACGAGTGATTTTCTTCGGATGAATTTAATTCTGATTCATCCGAAGAAAATTTCTCTCAATCATCACTGTTTATTCCAGACTTGCACCAAACCAATAAGATGTGTCAGACCAATTGCCAAGACTATGGCGGATGAGTAGTACCAAAAGGCCATGGTATTTTCTGGAAAATAAGGTGCAATCAAAGGAAAGGCTATTCCACGCGCAAGATAAATCAAACTAATGCAGACTAAAGCTGTGCGCACCAGTGGTAGTTTACGAATCACTCCTGCGCCTGATAATGCATAAGCAGACCATGTCAGGAATATACCGGCGAGCAAAATGCAAACCACTATCGGCTCGGTGGTATTGCCTGATTCATACATAACTGCCATCGCCTCGGTTCCGAGAAAACGAAACAAGGGCGCACCGAAATATATACAAGCCAAATGAAGAGCTGCAGCAATTGCACTCAAGCTTGCGCCGAGCATTAAGAATTTATTGGGTTGATTTTTCATTTAGACCTCATTGATTTATTTCGATAAAAATTAAAAAACGCTTGAACGAATACTAATAAAAAGACACGCAATATTACAGAATTAAAACCGGGCGAGTTATTAATACCGCATCTTCCAGCTTGCCAATACCAGACTGGAAGATGATTTTCATTTTTAATGTTTAGCGATAGATCAAGCCCGATAGCTGTAATGCAAGGCGTCGTTTAAGTGATGGCAGCAGCGAAAACACAATCAATATAATATTACGAACATATCGTTTGGTATTTTGTGCAGTAGCAACTTTGGTTAAGCGACTTGAAAGCTTTAAAATTTCCTTAGCGACAGGTCGTCTGATATTTTCATATTCATCCAATGCGTTCATATTACCTGCCAATGCTTTTTGTAATGCATCCGATAAATTTATCGCATCCAAAATTCCGGCATTCATACCCTGCCCGCCTGCAGGACTGTGCACATGTGCAGCATCACCCGCGAGTAAAACACGCCCCTTGCGATATTGATCTGCAAGACGATGATGCACTCTGAAACGAGAACTCCAGAGAATTTCTTCAACACTCGCCGGATTTTCTGTTGGGCCACGAGCATCCAGCAGCGATTGAATAAAGTTCATATCCGGATTTTCAGGAGCATCGTCAACTGTTGCCACAACCCGACTTGCACCATCTGGCAAAGGGGCCACTACCACCATACCCGCAGGTGAAAAATAAAGTATCACTTCATCAGCAGGTATTCCGCCTTTCAATTTCACATCAGCCAGAACAAAGGATTCTTTGTAACTGCTACCCTCGAAAGCGATATCAAGAATTTCGCGCACTTTACTATGCATACCATCTGCGCCAACCAAAAAACGCGCCCTGATGTTGCGACCATTATCAAACCTGGCTTCAACTGAATCAGCGTTTTGGATAAAGCCCGTGAGCTTATGGGGGCGAAGTGGCGGGCTTTGAATTGCTCTCAGTTTATCTATCAGAATCTGTTCCGTGACTGCCTGGGATAGCATCAATGCAAAATTAAATTCAGACGGAAGATTCGTGAAGTCTATAGGCAAAAGTACTCTGTTCCGGTCGCGAATCGTAAAACGGCTGACAGCTTTACCCTTGGCAAGCAACGAATCGGTAATCCCCAAAGGCCTGAGCACTTCCAGAGTTTTGGCATGTATCACAGCGGCCCTTGAGGTATTCGCCCCTTCTGCCTGAGCATCTACCAGCAAGTAGCGAATGCCTTTTTGCGCCAGTGAGGCCGCCAAAGTAAGGCCTGTTGGTCCTGCACCCACGATCAAAACATCTGTATCAAAGGGCTCAAAATTAGTGTGTTTCATATTGGTCTCCGATCAAGAAAATTAAAGTCAACGAGCATTGACTTATACTGCGCCAATGAATGAAAACACTCCCCCACTCCGCCGTTCTGATGCGACCAAAGCTGCGATTCTCGCCGCCGCTCGCGAACACTTTGCGTCGTCCGGATTTCAGGGCGCGACCATTCGCGCCATAGCAACCTCTGCGGGAATTGACCCCGCTATGGTGATGCGTTATTTCGGTGATAAAAAAAACTTGTTTGAAGCAGCCTCAGAAATTGATTTGCACCTGCCCGATCTCACCGATGTTGATAAAGAAAAAATCGGCTCTACTCTGGTTGAGCACTTTCTCAATCGTTGGGAAGGAGACGAGGCATTGATGGTGTTATTGCGTTCTGCGGTGACTAATACCGATGCTGCAAAACGAGTGCAGGATATTTTTGCAAAACAAACTGTGCCTATGCTTAAAAAAATCTGCAAAGACTCAGATGAAAAAGTAATGTTGCGCGCTTGCCTGGTTGCGTCACAAATCCTGGGGCTGGCCTTGTGTCGTTATGTATTAGCCTTACCACCTATGGTAAAAGCTGATCGTAATCAATTAATTCATCGAGTAGGTTCAACCGTACAATCCTATATTTTTGACTAGTTTGCATGGTTGTATCTTCAAGCAACAGATATCTTACAAATGAAAATTGCGCCGACATATCATTCATTTGATTTTTATCATTTTATTGAGCGGTTTTTGTTTGGGTTTCAACTATAGTTTTTGTTCACGTTATTTATTAAGGAGATTGTTATGCCAGACAGTGTTAACTCTCAAATTACTGATTCAATTACCCAGTTAAGAAAAAACCAGCGGAGTTCATTGGTTGCCGAAATCAGCAAGGCTATAAAAGATAATAATCTGCGATTAATCTCTGAACACCTTAACCTGTTATTCGCCAACATTAATGCGCAACTTACACAGGATTCCCTGCAGTCGCGAGCTGCGATTGATATCCTGACCAATGATGAAATTGCAAATGCAATCTATGATTTGCGAATGGCACTGGATGCGCTTGATATCAAGAAATAAGGAATGACGTAAAACACAGATCAAAAACAAAAAACCCGCTTATTTTGCATAAGCGGGTTTTTTAATTTGGTGGAGCTAAGCGGGATCGAACCGCTGACCTCTTGCATGCCATGCAAGCGCTCTCCCAGCTGAGCTATAGCCCCAAAATCCAGTGACAGCCATGTCTGAGGTGGCGCGCATTTTATGTAGGTCAGCAGGGAGTGTCAAGGAAAAGTTTTTTGCCCGGGACAGTATTTTTTATTGCAAATCAGTGGGTTAGGTAAAAATGATCCACTGACTTCACTGGCCTGAATCTATTTAAATATTTTATCCAAAAATACGATCATGTCTTTTAAGGTCGGAATAGCCAAATCCTTGAAACAACCACCGGTGTAATCATTGCAGCCTGAGTCAAGAAAACCATGGCCCTTGCCTTCATAGACTTTAAATTCTACAGGCTGGTTATGTTGTTTTAATAAATCTACGTAATGGCCTGCAACCTGTGGCGTGGTTAAACCATCAAGGCTTCCGACATGAACCAACTGAGGTGGCAGTTTGTATTTTTTGCTGTCAGGTATGTAATTAATCGGCGAAACCGCTTTATAAAAATCCGCGTGGGATTCAGTTGTTATGCCTGCACCAAATAACCCCCTTGGAGTAGCATTGGCCCATTTCCAAAACATATTTTGTGAGGTTTCAAATCCATTTTTTGCAGCCCCCAATAAATCAAATGCGGTGTAACTCAAAATAACAGCTTGCACTCTTGCACCATCTTTTTTAGCAATTTGCTCAGCCGTTTTATTTTTTGGTAAATAAGTTGGTTTGAAACCCAAGGTATCACCAGCAAAACCATCCGACTCCAATGAGCGGCCTGCAAACATCACCATAGAGGCCAGATGGCCACCTGCACTATCACCGGTAATTGCAATTTGCTTCGGGTTGCCGCCGTATTGTTTGATGTGATCTTTTACCCAGAGAACAGCACCCAAAGCATCCTCAACAATTTCGTTAGCTGTAGTGGTGTTATTGACATCAGCCAATAACCGATAATTCATATTCACTACAATCAATTCGGCATTGGATGCCATGTATTGCGACATATCCGTCATGATGGATTTTGAATTCAACAACCATCCACCACCATGAAAAATAATCAATACCGGAAAATTCTTTTTTTTGATTTCCGGCACATAAATATCTGCCGTTAATTTAAAACCTTTGGGCTCGGCCCATTGAATATCCTTGAATGATTTGATGGGATGCTCTGCTTGAACACCCATACAAACCAATAATCCAATCAAACCAAAACAATAAGCAACGACCGATGATTTATACATTTTATTTTTCCTTCAATTAACAATTTTTGCTATTGGAATTGTCTGACAATACTGATATTGAAAGAATTGATCTAGCAATTAATTGAAAAGAAAAGTAATGGGAAAATTAAAAATGATTGAAAACGGTTTCATCGGAATTATTGTTGATCGTGACGACTAAAAGAAAATCCAGTAAATCAACCCGATATACAAACCGTACTGTAAAAAATAATACAACGGTCGATTGAACATTTTTATTTTTTTGCCCAAAACACGAACTTGATATAAATAACGAAAAGCCTGGTTAAGCAAACCAACTTTATCGCCTTTGATATTTTTCGTGGCAGTAGCAGCTATAACAACACGTGAAAATATTTCATTGATCCAATCGACTAAAAAGAAATTCACCGGACGCTTTACATCCACAAACAAAATAATGCGATTGGTATCTGTTTTATTTTCAGCATAGTGAATATAGGTTTCATCAAAAACAACTGCTTCACCATCACGCCATGAATAGCGCTCACCATCTACTGAAATATAACAGTCATCCGAATTGGGAGTTACCAAACCAAGGTGATAACGCAAAGAACCCGCATAGGGGTCACGGTGCCTTACCAACTTTGCACCTGGCGGTAACATGGTAAACATGGCGCCTTTGATTGATGGAACCTGACTCAATAATTTGATAGTTTCAGGGCAAAGTTGTTCGGCCGATTTTAAATTGGCACCATACCATTTTAGATAAAATCGCTTCCAACCCGTTCTGAAAAAAGAATTAAATCCAAGGTCATCCAAATCATCAGAGGCTTTGATTTGTGCAACAGAATTGAGGTTCAAGGCTTCATCACGAATCAGTTGCCAATTATTTTGCAACAGTTTCAATTCAGGAAATTCATCGGGATCAATAAACACTGAGTTGCCTTTTTTTGAGAAAGCATAAAAAAGGCAATTAACAGGGGCAAGAAAGTTTGCATGATCGGTTATTTTACGGGAAATCAATTCATGCTGAATCTTCCCCCGCAATTGAACATAGATAGCACAAATAATAAATAAAACTAAAATTGCGGTTCCCATAAAAAAAACTCTTCACCAAGCCAGGGTGAATACTATTCCCGGACATGGTAAAGAGCAACCTGTGTCGCATTTCTATTCCAACATACTGCGCAACATCCAGGCCGTTTTTTCGTGGAGTTGGATGCGTTGCGTTAGCAGATCAGCGGTAGCCTCATCATTTGCAGATTCAACTATCGGGTACAAGGATCTGGCCGTTTTCACTACAGCTTCCTGACCTTCAACCAACAAACGGATCATGTCTTGCGCCTTGGGAATACCTTCATCTTCTTTAATGCTGCTGAGCTGCGCATATTGTTTGTAAGTCCCCGGTGCTGGCGCGCCTAGTGAACGAATGCGCTCAGCAATTTGATCAACAGCCAGCGCCAATTCGTTATATTGTGTTTCAAACATCAAGTGTAATGTTTGAAACATGGGACCTGTAACATTCCAGTGAAAATTATGCGTTTTCAGGTAGAGCGTGTAGGTATCAGCCAATAACCGCGACAACCCCTGCGCAATCGCAAGACGCTCTGTTTCAGGAATACCTATATCAATTTTCATATTCTTCTCCGATTTTTTGCTTGTTAAGGCAAGATTAGACAGTTACTGGATAGTAAACTATTTGAAATTTTTAATGGAAGCAATAGCGATTTTATTCAGGGCTTTTTATCGCCGGGCTCATCCAGATTATCCAGTGGAAATAAATTTTCTGCCATATCTTCATCTTCTGATTTTGACGTTGGCATCTTGGCAGGCTTGTTATTGGCAGGATTGTCGTTAATAGGTATGTGCGCTTCACTTTCTTCCGAAACGTCAATAATTGTTTTTGTTTCTTCAGGTGATTCAGGTTTTATATTTTTTACATCCATATTCAATGTTTTTTCTATTTCATCCATGTCATTAGTCGATTTTTTACCCAACAACAAACGATACGCCAGATACCCCAAACCAATTAATAACAAATTGGATACCGCTATCACAGCGCATAAAACCCAGGATGATGCCTGATCCTTCACATCCACTTCGGGTTCTTTGGTATCGAGAGGCGGAGTGGGTTCTTCAGTTTCTACTTCAATTTCTTCCGGTACTTTTTCGGCTGCAGCTTTTGCTGCTTCATCCGCTTTTACAGTTTCTTCATCGGGAAAATAAAACTCTTCGGCTTGCAGGGTTTCCTGAATCGGTGCACCATCCAAACCTGCACCATTCATCTCAAAACTAACAGTATATTTTGCTATCTCTACCGGAGTGAAATTGAGCTGCCAGTGGTCATTACCCATAATACTTAATTCTTTCTCCATATTATTCTGCCGGGAGTTTTTGATTACGGCTTTGGCCGTTGTTTTTTCCGGATCCACCAAATCAAGATCGGCAATCACCTTATAAGAATAGGTTTTTTTATCTATCTCCTCTTTCAAGCTTTTTTC